>CAYTIP010000012.1:0-10484 GCA_964437805.1 uncultured Gammaproteobacteria bacterium
TCCATTTACCTTATCTATTAATGATGTAGATTGGTCTGATGCATCAATGTTCCAGACGGGCAACATCTCAGTCGACCGGAGAGGTAGGGACATGAATGGAATGGCAGAGGCACGCAATGCATGGATTGCTATGGAAACAGATCCGGCATTACTGTTTGGTAGAGATACAAAGGAAACTCTAAAAAAACTAAAGGAGTTCCGACAGGCAATGAATTCTTATACCACTGGAGGTGCCGCAGAAAAAGCAACCTATGAGCTTGCGAAATCGTGGATCCACATGAATCGGAACAGGATGATTCATAACGATTGGGATCCGCCTAGTCTCCTTGAACACCCCGTGGATTGGGTTAAATCGCTCCCCAGGGCAATCCCAGGAGCCGCGAAAAGCGCATTAACCTGGGTACCTGGTGTACAGACGGGAGTAAAAATGCTGTCGGAATTGGATACGAGTGGCGGGTTGATTGTGCAGGTTGCTAAGTTAAAAATCGGAGAGAGACACGTGTTTGGAAAAGCCGGAGAAAAGGTCGCACACTGGATGGAAACGAAACCCAGAGAGCTTTCGCAGAACATCTCCTATGCCGTCCGGTTTACGGGCCCTCATGGAAACGCATGGGACGAAAAACAGATAGATGAGGTATTGGATCAACTCCTGCAGATGGGTATTTTTAACGCTGAAGAAGAGTTGTACCACAAATTACGCCGCGAGATGAAGGCATCGATCGGGAATCAGGTTGTTGGTATGATACGCAAGTATTGGTGGCTTCTGCCGATCCTCGCCGCCGCGTTCGGCGCCAAAGAAGGGGTTGAGGAAGAAAAGAAACACTAATCCCGTTTAATTGCTTCCGTGAGGTTTTTCCTTTGATGGAATGAGGTTCTTGATCATCGATACCTGGTAGAGCATCTGGGTTGTCTGACCTACAGCGCCTCCCAGCGGGCCGATGACCGCTCCGGGTCCCGCATTGACCATCGGCTTTGCCTTCAGAGCTTCCTTGATGGAGTTGATGACCGAAGGAATCGCAAACAGGACGCCAAGGCCGATAATGCCGCCCATGCCGCCGCCTTTGATACTTGCGGTTCCAGCGGGTGAGAGAAGCGGCGGTCCCCAGAGGGCGGAACCGCTGTAATCCTGTTTTACCAGTATGCCACCGATCAGAAGCATGATCGCCGTAATGGGGAATACCGCAAGATTCGAAATGAGATTCTTGATCCAGTTTTCAAACGCATGGCTTCCGGGGAACGCGCCCAGTAGGAGCTGGAACGGAGAAATGATAAGCGCCAGGATGATCTGGACGTATGCGCTGATGAGAACAAACAGGAGCTTGACGACTGCGATGATAAAGGCAACCAGAATAAGGAGAATGAGAAGAACGGGGGCGGCGACCAGTGCCAGGGAAGCGGGGCCGGTAAGGAGAAGCCCGATAATGCCGGCTACTGCCGGGACGCCGACGGTGATTCCCGATCCCCATGGGCCGAGTACAGAGGCGATGTCATTCCACGCCTCGATTCCGGCCATGCCGAACTTCTGGACGACCAGCATGTAGTTGGACGATATGAACGTCCTAGCAGTCGTATCATCGATGGCGCCGTTACTGATGGGTTGGAGGACCGAGATGGCGATCATGATGATCAGATACATGAAGTCGATGAGGACGCCCACGATTGCATAGGAGAAAGTGATTAAGAGAAGCGTAACGACGATGTTGGGAAGAGCATTCTGGACCGTAATGACGGTCTTGGGATCGATTTTCTTACGGAACATGATAAGGAATCCGATAACGATCATGAAAATGGCAAGCAGCAGGTAGGCGATGTTGCGGAACGCTTTCCAGATGGGGAGGATCTGCTGGAGGCCGCTGAATCCGATTCCCTGTGCGTACGCACTTTTTGGGATGAACCCCAGTGTTTCGCCCATGTCCCGCACGAATGCGTAGGTGTTGGCTGGTGGATTCTGGTAGACGTAGGTCACGATGGAGTCGGCGCCGTAGGCCAAGCTGTCCCGGTACATCTGCTGGAGGTACGTCTGGTCGGTTGAATTGGTTGTGACGCCTTTCACCGGGCCGATAATTCTACGGATGAGATCGGAGTATTGGGTCGTGTTTACGCTGGCCACATGCCCGACAGCATTCATGTCCCGGACGCCTTCCTTTTTTGCCTGGTCCATTGCATCGGGGAAGTCCTGGTCGACGTAATCGGTGGTTGCAGCCTGCAGGCCGCGAAGCGGAATCGGCATCAGGGGGATTGCCAGGAGGATCAAAACAAGAACTAATGGAATTAGAGCTTTCCTCATATCGGCCGTTCTATTATCGCAAGAGTACCAAGATGGAGTCAAGTGTGAAGCGGTTGGGATGATTTTTTCCGCGGCTTGTTCTGACAAGCTCTATTGTTGTTTGACGTTCAACTGGAACTCTGTGACGGGTGCGCCGGTGAACAGTCCGATCATCTGGATGATGAGGAATGCGCACACGATGACGATGAGTCCTATGAGCGCGTAGGTGAAGGAGTTCTTCGCCTTCTCCAGTTGTTTGGCGTCGCCTCCGGAGAAGAGATAGGTAAAGCCAGCCAATACCAGAACGATGAACAGGACGACTCCAGAAAATGCCGTGATGCCGTTGACCGCATACTTGAACAGGGAGCCCAGCGAGCCGATGGTGGCCACATCCTGGTCCGGTCCACCGAGATTTTTCCATTGTTCGGCAGCGTACACGGTTGAAAGTGCCAAGAGTTTCATACTGCTATTATATCCCACAAAAGAGCGGGGTGGGCAAGATGTACCTCTAGATACGACAAATCCGCGCCAAGCGGCACGGATTTGTACTGTTGCTATTATTATCTAAACTTAGTTCGTATACGGCTTCGGGAGGGTAATGCCTCCGGAACCGATAACGCTGATGCCCAGGAAGTTCTGGACGAGAGCCATGATGGCCCAAGCCGAACCGACGATGACCAATCCCACGATTGCATGGGTGATCTTGTTGCGAGCTGCTTCCATGGCTGCTTTGTCTCCACCCGAGGTGATCCATTGGATACCACCCATGATGAGGTAGACAAACGTGATAAGTGCTGCAACGATCAGCAATGTGCCGACGACGGCGCTGATCAGCGTTCCGAGTTCGGTAATTTTTACGTTGGACGGCTGATTAATGGTTATATCCGCCGCTAATACTTTTTCTATCCACATAGAATCACCTCCTATTAATACCCACGAAGTATACCGTATTTACCAGCATGACGCAATGTTAGGCCGTTGTCAATGCCTTTCCGTGAGGGATGGATCCCTGGTGAACGCGGAGGACTCAGGGGGTTCAGGATCCGGAAATGGTGGGGATTTTGATGTTAGGAAGCTCGATGCCGAAGAATTTGCCCACTAGGCTGAAAATGGCATAGGCAGAAGAAACCAGAATAAGGCCGATGAGGGCATTGGTGATTTTGTTCCTGGCCGATTCCAGCGCGTTTTTGTCTCCCTGGGACGTGATCCAGGAGATACCGCCGGTCAGAAGATACGCAAGGGTGAGGAAAAAGCCCAGCAGGAACACGAGTCCGATGATTCCACTGATGAGACTGCCCACGACTTTCCCGCCCTGTTCGACGGAGCCACTGCCGCAACCGCCAAGTTGGGCAGGAAGCGCAGGATTACAGAGATCGGCGTATATTTTCTCCATATTATTGGAATTTGAGTTTGTCCAAGACTGATGCCGGTACGAGAATTTCCTTCCAACCCAGGAACTGCCCCATGAGCGCAAGGATTGCCCAACCGGCAACAACGACCAGAAGGCCGATGAATGCATTGGTCAGACGTTCCCGGCTTTCGGTGATTTTTGCCTTGTCGCCGGCTGAGGAGATCCAGGTGAGTCCGCCGATCGTAAATTGGAACAGGAACCAGATGGCGCCTGCAACCGTGAGGATGCCGATAATGCCCGAGACGGCCGTCGTGATGGTTGCCGCGGGGCTGGTAGTGGTTTTGGCAAAAGGACCCAGTCCTTCTCCGGTCCCCCCGATTTTCCCCAATGGTGTGCCTGCTGCGAGTATGCGTTCCATATTACTGTCCCGGTCCGTACACTTTCGGGTTCAGGATGAATCCTGCATCGCCGAACATGACATATCCCACGAGTGATGCAAAGGCAAACGAAAGGACGAGAACGACCAGGCCCAGGAGCGTGTGCCAGATGCGGTTCCAGGCGGCACTTAGTGCTTTGGCATCTCCGCCTGCATTCATGTACTGGTAGCCCGCGATGATGAAATTGACGAGTGCGAAAACACCTGCCGCGGCAAATGCGAGTCTCAGGATGTTGGTGAGGAGGGGAACGATGCCTGTCGCCGCGCCGCCATATCCGCCGGTCGGGGGAGAAATTTTCGTCCCGATGATATTCGTGTTGGTCATGGCGGCAAGGAGTTTCATGGTATGTTATTGGCCCAACAGTTTCTGACCGGTAATGATCCCGACGAGCGAAACGATCGATGCCGACAGGACGATGAGAATCAGACCGATGAGCGCTCCGGTGATTGCCTGTTTGCCCTTTTCCATGCCCTTCGCATCGCCGCTTCCTGCAGATATGATAAAGCCAAACCCGCCGAAAATCAATAAAATCAGCGCGAGAATTCCCGCAATGGTGAATGCGTTGCGAAGGATTATATTGACCAGGGTTCCCAAATCCGTAATATTGGGAGCCGGTGTCAGGTCCTTTAGGGAAACCGTATCCTGGGTGTAAGCCAATACCTCACGCATACCGATAGTGTACGGGAAGGAAGGGGAATCTTCAAGGGTTTTCGCTGCCGACGCTGTGGATGCGGAGCGGGAGAAACGCATGGGTAATTCGATCCTGCTATAATAGATGCCTATGGATGAGGCCGGCATGGTGGAGAAGATTCTTGACCGGGATGCGCACGCGCTCCATGGGTTCTACCGGACATATGCGCCCAAGCTTACCCGGTATATCCAGGGAAAGATTCGTGATACCCATGACGCCGAGGAAGTGTTCCAGGATACCATGTTTGCGTTTCTGGAAAGCATCCGCGATTTCCACGGTACCTGCAAGATATCCACGTTTCTTTTCTCGATTGCCAATCACAAGGTGGTGGATTTCTACCGAAGGAAAAAATTGCGGCAGTGCGTTTTCTCCCAGATGCCCCAGCTCGAGGAACTTATTTCACCTGTCCTGAATCCCGAGGAGGCGCTGGATGCGACCGTACTCAAGGAAAAACTGCGTGCGGTATTTGCCGGACTGTTACCAAACTACCGGATCGTCCTGGAGCTCAAATATATGGAAGACTGCTCGGTCGTGGAGATTGCGCGGCAGTGTTCCTGGACGACGAAAAAAGCGGAATCACTCCTGTTCCGGGCCAGAAAGGCGTTTATGAAGGCGTTTGTTTCCTATGAGCGATCCGTTTTATGAGCGTTTCGAGAAGCGGTGGAACGAGGTGACGGAATTGCCGCCGCAGACGGTCGGTCCGTTGACTCCCTATTACAAGATGGTGACGAAGCGACTGAAGGTGATGCCCATCCCCAAGCTGATTCTCCTGAGTATCGTCCTTATTTTGGGTCTCCTGTTTCTGTTCGGTCCGGCCATCACCATGATTACTTCGCTCCTCCAGCGAGGGTTTTAGTCCGCTTCCTGCGACTAATCTACGTATGAGTACGGATACCTGGATTGTCGTCGCATTCGGATTTGCCCGGTCCCTCGTGGGGATCGCGACGCGTCCGTACGAAACCTACCGGCGGATTCTCAAGGAAGGTTCTGAGCTGGAGTTTGTACCCATCGGCCTCATGCTTTCTCTGTATTTTGCGGTGAATGCCCTGGTAAAAGCACCGGCATTCCGGCCGTTTGTCCTCACCCGGCACTTCATAAAAACATCCATTGCGGTTACCGTTTCCGCGGTTGCATTGTCGCTTCTTTTGTATGGCGTGGGTCGGCTCTTCGGGGGCAAAGGCGGTTACCGGCGTTTCGCCTTGGGATGGGCATATACGCTGATTCCGACATTGTGCTGGTTTATCTTCACATCGGTTTTGTATGTGGTCGTCCCACCGCCCAGGACCACACACCCATCCGGCATAGCACTTTCGGTCGTGTTCCTCACGATCTCATCCGTGCTGTTCTTCTGGAAGTTCATTCTCTCGTATCTGTCCCTTCGGTTCGGATTGAAATTGGACCTGGTCCGCATCCTTGGTATACTTCTGGTTTGTACTCCGGTGATTGGAGGATATAGCGTTCTCATGTACAGGTTGGGAATTTTCAGGATTCCATTTATATGAAACTCCAGACGCATGCGCTGAAACCGTTACGGGAATACCCGACGATCGATGAACGCCGGGAGGCGCTGGAGGAAGCATTGGGTGTATCGCTTCCCAACATTGGCCACAGGTCCCTGGATGACGCGCGCGCCGCTACCAGACACTGCGAAAATATGATCGGTGTTACCCAGATTCCTCTGGGTGTCGTCGGTCCGCTCAGCATCCATACGGATGACCCGCAGAACTCCAGGGAAGTGATTGTGCCGCTGGCGACAACGGAAGGCGCCTTGGTGGCATCGGTTAACCGTGGATGCAAGGCCATCACTATGAGCGGAGGAGCTGTAGTATCGGTCCAGCGTATGGGTGTAACCAGGGGTCCGGTCATGAAAACCGCAGGTATCCGTCAGAGTAACGCACTCGTGCGGTGGTTGGAAGAGCATACGGATGAACTGCGTCGCATCGGAGCATCTTCCTCGTCCCACATCCGTTTGTTGGACATCAAACCGTATGCTGCAGGGAGGTATGTATTCTTGCGCTGCCGTTTTGATACGGGAGAGGCGATGGGTATGAACATGGTGACGATTGCAACCAGTGCGATTGTGCATTTCGTGGAAGAACAGTTCCCCGGCGTACGGACGATAGCGGTAGCCGGCAATGTGGACATCGACAAAAAGCCCGCCTGGATGAATGCGATTCTGGGACGGGGCAGGAAAGTAGCTGCGGAGGCGACAATTTCCGGATCCGTGTTGAAATCCGTCCTGAAGACGGATGCGCAATCCATTCATGAGGTTTGGCTTGCCAAATGCATGATCGGGAGTGCTCTTGCCGGATCGTTGGGTTTTAATGCCCATATTGCCAACATCATTGCCGCCCTGTTTATCGCCACGGGCCAGGATCCTGCGCACGTTGTCGAAGGATCCGTCGGGGTGACCACGACAGAAGTGATACCCGGGTCCGAAGGCGGACAGCCGGATGATGCCCTGTTTATCAGTGTGCTTCTTCCGGATCTCATGGTTGGTGTCCTTGGGGGTGGAACCGCGTTGGCGACCCAAAACGAGGCACTTTCCATCCTCGGAATCTCGCCCGATGGTTCCGGAGGCGGTACTGACGCATTGGCTTCTGTAGCAGGGGGAGTGGCGCTGGCCGGAGAGCTTTCGCTTCTTTCTTCGCTTGCCCAGGGATCGCTGGCGCAGGCGCATGAGCGATATGGGAGAGGAAAACGGTAATATGGTACAGCTTATCAGTGTCGGCGCATATGTCCCCAAGAACCGCATCCGGACGGAGGATATTGCCCGCGTGTGGAAAAAAGACGGTCCCGAAATAGTGGGTGGGTTGAAAGTAGTGGAAAAAACGGTCCCCGATACCGACGAGGACGCAGTTACCGTTGCCTTCGAAGCCGCTTCCCGTTGCCTGCGGCTATCGACAGTCCCCATGGAGCGGATTGGAGCGTTGTTCGTGGGATCGGAAAGCCATCCGTACGCCGTGAATCCGACGGCGACGATCGTCGGGGAATTTCTTGGATTGTCGCACCGCTACCACGCGGCGGATATGGAATTTGCCTGTAAAGCAGGAACAGCAGGTGTACAGGCAGTAGCGGCTATGGTCGCATCCGGACAGATCGAATTCGGGCTGGCAATCGGTGCGGATACGGCACAAAGTAAACCCCACGATGTGCTGGAATACACATCCGCATGCGCGGGTGTTGCCATGCTTCTGGGGAAAACGGGCGGCATCGCCAAGCTGTTGTCCTATCGGTCCTTTACGTCCGACACACCGGATTTCTGGCGTAGGGACGGGATGCGATATCCCTCCCACGCAGGCCGCTTTACGGGAGAACCCGCCTATTTTAATCATGTCATGGGAGCGGCACGACTGCAGTTTGAGGAGACTGGCACGACGCCCGCCGACTATACGTACTGTGTGTTCCATATGCCAAACGGCAGGTTTCCCCGGGAAGTTGCCAAACGATTGGGGTTCACCGAAGCGCAGCTTGCGCCATCCCTCACTGTTGATACGCTGGGTAATCCGTACTCCGCATCGTCGATGCTCGGTTTGTCTGCCGTTCTGGATGTGGCGAAACCGGGAGAGCGGATTTTTATGGTTTCCTACGGCTCGGGCGCAGGCAGCGACGGATTCGTATTTGAGACAACACCGGAAGTCGACGCGTTCCGTGCACGCCGCACAAAGAACCGGTGGCGGCTGATCGATGAACAGGATCATAAACGGTATATCGACTATGTTGAGTACTTGAAACAAACGCACAAAATCTAAATCTATGGATATTTCCATTTCCGGTATCGGGATCACAAAATTCGGCGAACTGTGGGATACGTCCCCGCGAGCGCTGGTTCGTGAGGCGGGGAAAGCGGCGCTTGCCGACGCGAAGCTGGAACGAAAGGATATTGACGGCGTAGTGGTTGCCAACATGCTCTCGGGTATGTTGGGAAATCAGGAGCATCTTGGTGCGTTATTTGCCGAGGAGTTGGGATTGTCCGGAATTCCAGCGCTCAAGGTCGAAGGAGCCTGTGCGTCCGGCGGGTTAGCAGTGCATGTTGCCGTAATGGGATTACTGTCCGGACACTATTCCCGCGTGATGGTTATTGGAGTCGAGAAAATGACGGACCACAAGCCGGAACTCGTGTCGTCGGCTCTTATAGGCGCCGGAACCAACGAGGAACGGTTAGCCGGCATGACGTTCCCCGGTGTCTATGCACTGCTGGCAAGAGCACATATGTCCAGGTATGGCACGACGGAGGAAGATATGGCTTCGGTAAGCGTAAAAAACCACTACCACGCAGCGATGAATCCCAGTGCTCAATTCCATACACTGCTTTCGATTGAGAAAGTGATGAAGAGTGCATGCGTGGCAGACCCCCTCAAACTTTTGGACTGTTCGCCGATATCCGACGGCGCGGCCGCGGTTATCCTGTCTTCCCAACCCGGACCTGCGAAATCAACGGTACACATCATTGCTTCCGAAGTTGCTACCGATACCTTGGGCGTTTCCCAGCGGAAGGATATGACGATGCTCTCCAGTGCCCAGCGAGCCGCAACCCGCGCGTTTACCAAAGCCGGGATAAACCCGCGAGATATCCAGGTTGCCGAAGTGCATGACTGTTTTACGATCGCGGAAGTGCTGGCGATGGAGGATATGGGGTTCTTCCCGAAAGGCAAAGCAGCACGCGCGATACGAAACGGCGAAACGACCCTTGGTACGGCTAAACAGGTCGTCGTGAACACCTCCGGAGGACTGAAGGGATGTGGCCATCCGGTGGGCGCAACGGGAGTAAAGCAGATCGTGGAAATCGTGGAGCAGTTGCGGGGAACCGCAGGGAAGCGACAGGTCTCCGACGCCCGGGTCGGTATAACCCACAATGTCGGAGGGTCGGGTGCGACGTGTGTTGTCCACGTTCTGAAGAAAGGAAGCTGATATGGTCAGTCCGGTAAAACTTTGGAGAAACCAGAAGTACAGTCGATCCCAATTGGGCCGTACCGGCACGATCGTCAGTTGGACCGTGATCCGCGTACCGCCGGAGGGGTATGCGTCGCAGGCGCCGTACCCCGTCGTTGTCGTAGAACTGGAAACCGGGGAGCGGGTGATTGCACAAATGGTCGACTGGGAGCAAACACATTGCGCTGTCGGACAAAAGGTGGAGACGATTCTCCGGCGTATTGCCGAACCATCCCAGGATGGGGTGATCGGATACGGAGTGAAGGTGAGGCCGGTATGAACGAGGTACCTCAGCACATCGCCATCATCATGGACGGAAACCGGCGTTGGGCACGGGAACACGGATTCCATGAGCTTATGGGTCACAAAAGAGTAACGGATGATATTCTGGAGCCTCTCATCGAACACGCCGCATCCCTGGGAGTGAAACAGCTGACGTTCTGGGCATGGTCAACGGAAAATTGGCAGCGCAAGGAAGAGGAAGTGAAGGGGATACTCGCACTATTCCGGCAGGTTATCAAAAATAAGTGGAAACGGCTCGCGGAAAACGGCGTCCGGATTCAGGTGATCGGTGACCTGTCCAAGTTCCCCGGGGATATCCAGGACAGCCTGCGGGATGTCATGCTGGAAACCCGGAACAATACGCGCATTACGACTGTATTTGCCCTTAATTACGGAGGAAGGGATGAGATGGTGCGTGCCATCCGCGGATTAACAAAGGAATTATTCGATGAATGGGAGAAGAAAAGAAACGGATCGGCCGGACCAGTACCGGACGTGAGGAAGATGGTCTGTGCTGAGATGGTT
>CAYTIP010000013.1:0-10296 GCA_964437805.1 uncultured Gammaproteobacteria bacterium
GGGGTACAGTAGAGGAGATGAGGAAAATCCGTTCACGGCGTACCCGTCCGGCGAGGAATACGCGGGTAGCAGTTATTGCGTTTCTTCTTTTCGTGTCCCTTCTGGGGCTGGTATTTGTCATTTCCCGAAAAACACCCGTTACCCAACTTCCGTCCAGCGCTTCCGGCGGGAACGTATACGTCTGCCGTGCACCAAACGGTGCCGAATTGGGGATGGGAGAGGCGCTTCAGATAGCAAAAAACAGCCAATGCGCCAGAAGCGGAACACTCACGAGCGTTCCGTACTGCAACAGCAACTCCGGAACATGGTGGATCGACCTGGATCTGTGGACGGACAACCTGCTGTGCAATCCCGCCTGTGTCGTTTCGGCAGACGGGAAGCGGGCAGAGATCAACTACCGGTGTACGGGGAGCAATCCGTCCGACGATTCGCGGTGCGAGCGTACCGGCTGCAACGGAGAAATTTGCCAGAATGCATCGCTGCCGTCCAGAACAACCTCCTGCGGGGAACTTCCGGAAAAGGACTGCTATAAAAAATACGCATCCTGCCGTGTCCAGTCGGACGGGCAATGCGGATTTACGACGACCAGCCAGTTTACCACCTGTCTTTCCCAGGCGACCTGCCGTTGGTGCGGAAACGAATGTAAGCCGACGACGGAGACGACCTGCAACGACGCGATTCCCCCTGCATCCAAAATCTGTACGCTCCAGGACAACCGGTGTCAGGCGATCGAGGCACCCTGTACGTGGTGCGGAGAGCGGTGCGAACGGGGATTGCCCTCAAAGCAGTGTACCAAGGGAAGTAGCGTACCGTCGGGATTGACCTGCAACCCCGTGGGAACCGGAGGCCAGTGCAACATCGACGGTTTGCCGGTATTGCCAACCAACGCACCGGGCTACTGCGACGATTCCTGCCAGACCAACAGCGACTGCGTCGGCTGGCTTGGCTGTTTTGATGTGGGCGGCGGCATCAAGCGCTGCAGGAAGGCAGCCTGCGTCGGCGAGCATACATGCTTCTGCAAAGTGACGCCCACACCTACCCAGCGTCCGCGACCCCTGATTACGACCATTATCCGCAGGGTGACGGCCACGCCTACAAAAACCCCGACGCCGACCATGACCCCAAGCATTACCGTGACCCCAACGGCGGGAGTGGGCAGCACCCCGTCCATCGTGCAGGCAACCCCGACGCCGATTCCCGTCGGAACACCCGTTGAACTTGCCGTGTTGGCATCGGGCAATTCCGTCCGGTCCGGGACGGCGGTGTTTACCATGTCCGGAAGCGCGCCGGTGTTTTCCCAGCTCAGGATCCTCATCAATCCGGACGGCATCGCCAGTACCGTACAGGCAGACGAAAACGGATCATGGAATCTGTTTATTCCGACCAGCCTGTCGGCGGGACGGAAGCAGATATCCATCACGGCAACGGACGCAAACGGCATCGAAATTCCCTTCAATACGACCATTACCGTGACCGGAGAGCAGAAAAGCATGCTTCCCCCACAATTGGCTCCATATGCACTCGTGTTCGTCGGAGCCGGAGCCGCAGCGGTCATCGTCTTCTTCCTTTTCGTCCTGCGGCGCATGCGCTAGTCTTCCGTTTCCACCCGTACCTCCCGCTCCGGAGCGACGTCTTGGTATAATGGGGGGTATGCAATCCGTTACCGTATCGGCGCCGGGAAAAATCCATCTCATGGGAGAACATGCGGTCGTGTACGGCGCACCGGCATTGTTGAGCGCGATCGACCGGCGGCTTACGGTCACGGTGAAGACCGGCGCCCCAACGGCAAGCGAACCCGACCTTTTCCTGGAAGACATGTCGTTCGAACCCTTCCTCCGGGACGCACTCCGTTGCATACACGACCAATTGGGTATTCCGTCCACCGATCCGGTTTCCATCACGATCCGCTCCCAATTTCCGCCGGGGTACCATCTGGGATCATCCGCCGCTGTTGCGGTTTCGTTGGCCGGTGCGCTCATGTACTACCGTACCGGACGGTTCGATGCCGGGGAAATCAACCGGATTGCCTATGAAGTCGAAAAACTCGCCCATGGAACCCCCTCCGGGGGAGACAACACAACCGTAACCTATGGAGGATTCATCCGGTTCCGCAAACTATCGGAAACCGAAAAAACCATGACACCCATGACCATCGGCAATTCGGGTGTACTTTCCCTGTTGTTGCTGGTGGACACCGGCAAACCCGAATCCACCCGCGACATGGTCGCCGGAGTTCGCGCTCTGTTCCAACAGCATCCGGAAATGAAACCATCCATTCTCATGAAAAATGAAGAAGCGACAGAAATGGCAATTCAGGCGATTGTCCATGACGATACCGGTCTGTTGGTCCGGGCGATCAGGCAGGGGGAGCGGACGCTGGAGGACATGGGTGTCGTGAGTCCAGCTGCCGCAGAATTTATCCGTTTTTTGGAGAAGGCGGGCGGCGCAGGCAAGATATTGGGCGGCGGCGGACGGACGAGCGGTGTGGGGTATATGCTCTGCTTTGTGCCCGAAGGTAGCATCGACGCTGGACTTCTCAATAAATTCGGCTATACGGCCTCCGGCGTCAGACTCGGGGAAGAGGGTGTACGCATCGAACCCATTGTGGAGGAAACCGTATGATCACCGTATCCGCACCCGGAAAACTCATGATCGCAGGAGAGCACGCAGCCGTCTATGGATACCCGGCAATCGTGACGGCTGTTTCGGAACGCATGCGGGTGAGCGCTGCGTTTTCGGAAGACGGGATTGATGCCGTTGACGCGCCCCAGGCTGCCAATACCTCGTTTGTCGAGGCTGCGCTGAAGCGGACGAAAGCACACCTCAAGCTCAATAAACGGGGAATCCGGCTGAGGACAGCATCGCAGTTTTCCCAGACAATCGGATTCGGCTCTTCCTCAGCCGTGGCAGTCGCTACCGTCGGCGCCGTGCATTTGCTTGCCGGCCGCACGCCGGTTCCGGAAACCGTATTTACCCTTGCCTACCGCGCTGTACTTGATGTCCAGAAAACAGGATCGGGATTTGATGTGGCGGCTGCGACGTATGGCGGGACACTCCTGTATGAAGGAAAGGGAAAGAGGATAGAACCGCTGCCCGCTGACGCCATCCCCCTGGTCGTGGGGTACAGCGGCGTCAAGGCGGATACCGTCGCGCTGGTCCGTGAGGTTGCCCGCAAACGAGAAGCCCATCCCGATACGGTGGAGCGGATTTTCCGGGCAATTGGGGATATCGTCGGGAAGATGCAATCCTCCATTCGTGAGGGAGACTGGGAGCGCGTGGGAGTCCTCATGAATTTCAACCAGGAATACCTGCGGGATCTTGGGGTATCCACGGAAACTCTGGAAGCAATGATCGCAGGCGCCAAGAACGCCGGAGCGTATGGTGCCAAACTATCCGGCGCAGGAGGAGGAGACTGCATGATGGCGCTGGTACCATCCGACAAACGGGACGCGGTGTGCGATGCGATCACAAAAGCCGGCGGCCGGGTTCTGGATGTCGCTGTACACAGTGAGGGAATGCGCAGCGAATCCGTCTCCCAGGAACCAGAATAAATATGCAGGACGATGCAAACGAACAATTCATCGTGGTCGACGGGAATGACCGGATTCTCTCATACAGGAGCCGGTTCGACTGCCATCACGACAGGACCCTCATACACAGGTCAACCGGCATTCTAGTGACGGACGGCGACCGATATCTCCTCCAGAAACGCAGTCCCACCAAAGATCTCCAGCCCGGTAAATGGGCAATTTCCGTTGGCGGCCATGTAGCACGCGGAGAAACATATGAAGAAACCGCCAGGCGGGAAGCGTTCGAAGAACTGGGGATCCGGGTTGAATCACTGCATGTTCGCAAACGGTTCGTATTCCGGGGAACCGAGGAAACCGAAATGGCGACACTGTTTCTCTGCGAGCATCCCGGTCCGTTCCGGATTGCTCCCGATGAAGTGAGTGAAGTCCGGTTTTTTACGAAAGAGGAAATCAGAAACGGCGCAGAGGACGGTTCGCTTGACCTGTCCGAATGCGCGCGGGCAACGCTTGCCCAGATCGGTATACTGGAGAAGTCCGTATGAAATACACCGCAATCGCACCGGCAAACATCGCATTCATCAAATATTGGGGTAAGGCGGACGAAGTATTGCGCACGCCGCTCAATGATTCCGTATCGATGAATCTGAGCGAAGCCTTCACGACCACAACCGTGGAGACTCTTCCCGACGGCATGTCCGACACCGTGACGTTCCTTGGTGAAGAGCAGCATCCCGACGAGGAGCGCCGCGTACTGGGCGCAGTCGATCGGATCCGTCGGGAGGCGGGAATGTCCGACCGCGTGCGGATCGTCACCAGGAATTCGTTTCCCAAAGGGATCGGCGCGGCGGCATCCGCATCGGGGTTTGCGGCATTGACCTTGGCCGTGTACGGCGCATTCGGCATTCGCAGAACAGAGAAGGAATTGACGATAGCCGCCCGGTTGGGATCCGGATCCGCATGCCGTTCGATACCCGACGGGTTCGTCCTTTGGGAGAAAGGGGAATCATCGGATACGTCATTCGCCCGATCACTCTATCCCCATGACTACTGGGATTTGATGGACATCCTGGTGATCGTGGACCCGACCCGCAAAAAGGTTTCAACGAGCGCTGGTATGGAGCAGGTGCGCACGAGTCCCTACTGGAAAGAGCGGGTTGCATCGGTCCCGGACAGGGTAAAGCGGCTGCTGGATGCGTTTGAACAGAAGGATATCCACGCGTTGGGAGCCGTAATCGAGGAGGACTGCCTGTCCATGCACCATGTGATGCAGACCCAGGAACCGCCGCTTGATTATTTCAACGGAATGACCCGAACACTCATGGAGCTGGTCCCACAGTGGAGGGCCGGAGGCATCGCAGTATTCTTTACGATCGACGCGGGACCCAATGTCCACCTTATCTCTGAGAGCCGGTCGGTTTCCGACGTCACCCGCAGGCTTGAAGGTGTCAAGGGTATCCGGTCGGTGATCGTCAACCGATGCGCTCCCGGTGCGCACGAGTCCCACGATCATCTATTTTAGTTATCCCGTCAGAAAAGGATTTCATGCTTGCCTTCAGAATACGGATTTCGTACTATAGTCGTATATGATAGATACCATCCTTTCCCAAACCAGGACAAAGATGCAGAAATCCTTTGACGTGACCCGCACCGACCTGCAATCCGTCCGCTCCGGTAGGGCAACACCCGCACTTGTGGAGAATATCGTCATCACCGCATACGAAGGAACACAGAAACTGAAACTCATGGAAATGGCGACCATCACGACACCGGATGCCAAATCCATCCTGATCACCCCGTTTGATCCCTCGACGACTCAGGACATGGTGAAGGGTATCCAGGAATCCCACGCGGGGCTCAATCCCGTATCAGACGGCGATGTCGTCCGGGTAACCATCCCCCCGCTTTCCGAAGAGCAGCGGAAGGACTATCTCAAACTCGCCAATGCAAAACTGGAAGCAGGCCGCATTATGATCCGGCAGGTACGCCAGGAAGCCATGAAGGACCTGAAACGCCTGAAGGACGACAAACAGATCGGAGAAGACGAGGAAAAGGTGGGGGAGAAAAAAGTCCAGGAACTGACCGACCAGATGGTCCGGGAGGTCGATGAACTGGGCAAGAAGAAGGAAGAGGAACTGATGCAGGTGTAATCTGCCGTACTAATCCGACAGCTTCGGCTGTTGTTTCCGAACTACCGTGCTCACTACTGCCATTACATTTCTTCTCATTCTCAGCGCACTGGTGTTTGTGCATGAATTCGGGCACTACATCATGGCGCGCATCATCGGCGTCAAGGTCGAAGAATTCGGATTCGGACTTCCGCCGCGATTATTCGGTAAGAAGATCAAAGGAACCATCTATTCCATCAATCTGCTGCCGATCGGCGGATTTGTCCGGCTTGCCGGTGAGGACGAGGAGGATGCTGTCCACACTCGGGACGAGCTCAAACACAAGAGTCAGTATTTCTGGGCCAGATCAAAGAAAGAGCGCGCGGCAATTCTCCTGGCCGGTGTCTGCATGAATTTCGTCCTTGCCGTGACGATTACTTCGGTGCTTTTGGTACGCGGCGTCATCGAACCTACCAAAACCGTTCGTGTCGAGCGTGTTTCGCCGGGTAGTCCTGCGGCAATTGCCGGGATCCGGGAAAAGGATGTCGTGGCGAGTGTCACCATTATGGGCAGACTGGGACCGGAAACGATACGGATCGAGTCTCCCGATACGCTCATTACGACCGTCAAGGCGCACGCAGGCGAAGTGATCGAATTGAAACTTGTGCGCGAGGGTAAGGAACTGGCCGTCACGATGGTTCCGCGCGTTAACCCTCCACAGGGGGAGGGATCGCTGGGTATCGCCATTACGAATCTGGAGAAGCGTTCCTATCCCGTGCATGAAGCGCCATTCCGCGCATTGGTCATCAGCGGCGAGCGGATCTGGCAGATGCTGTCGTCCCTGTCCAATCTCCTGTTCCGTTTGGTGACGGGACAGAAAATCCAGTCGGGGGAGATTGCCGGACCGGTGGGTATTGCCCAGGTTACCGGGGAAGCAGTCAAATACGGTTTGGATGCGGTACTGGAGTTTGCCAGTATCCTTTCGTTGAACCTTGCACTTCTCAATATCCTTCCCTTCCCGGCATTGGATGGAGGCCGCCTGCTGTTTGTGGTGTTCGAGAAGTTGGGCAGGAAGACGCGGCCACAGATAGAACGGACGATTCATCAGGTCGGCATGATGCTTCTTTTGGCACTCCTTCTTCTGATCACCGTCAATGATGTTCTCCGGCTGATCCGCAAATAATCCATCCCCTCGGCGATCTTTCCCGTCCAGGGTTGTTCGTGGTAGCATACGGTATATGGCATTTGAGAAAAAGGAACTCAAGAAGAAATCGGAACACATCAGCGAGTGGTACAACGATGTCGTCCTCAAGGCACAGCTTGCCGACTACGGTCCCGTCAGGGGAACGATGGTGATCCGGCCATACGGGTACGCGCTCTGGGAACGCGTGCAGGATGTATTCAACGGCATGATCAGGGAATCCGGTGTGGAAAACGCGTATTTCCCGTTGTTCATCCCCATGTCCTACCTGGAGAAGGAAAAGGAACATGTGAAAGGTTTTTCGCCCGAGTTGGCAGTCGTGACAATCGGCGGGGGAGAACAGCTTGCGGAACCGCTTGCAGTCCGACCAACGTCCGAAACGATCATGTATGCCATGTTCAAGAAATGGGTGACCAGCTACCGCGACTTACCACTTCTTTTGAATCAGTGGTGCAACGTCGTGCGGTGGGAGAAACGTACGTACCTGTTTCTGCGGACAACGGAATTCCTCTGGCAGGAGGGGCATACAGCACACGCAACCCACGAGGAAGCGCTGGATATGGCACACCGTGCCCATGAATGGTACCGCCGGATATTCGAGGAGTATTTTGCCATTCCCGTGGTATTGGGAACCAAGAGTGCCACGGAAAAATTTGCCGGCGCAGTTTCCACATTCACGGTGGAGGCATTGATGCCGGACGGCAAATCCCTCCAATCCGCAACATCCCACGATCTGGGGCAGAATTTCGCCAAGTCGTTTGACATCACCTTCCAAGGCAAGGACGGTTCGCTGGAACATGTGTATCAGACATCCTGGGGGCTTTCTACCCGGGCACTCGGCGGATTATTCCTGACCCATGGGGATGACCAGGGATTGATCCTGCCTCCTGCAGTTGCTCCTATCCAGATCGTTATCCTGCCGATTTTCAAATCGGGTGAGGACCAGTCGCCGCTTCTGGACTATGTCGAGCGCATCCGGCATTCGCTGACGGAATTGGGCATGCGGGTGAAAGTGGATACCCGGGATACCCTGAGTCCGGGGAGGAAGTTTAACGAGTGGGAAGTGAAAGGCGTACCGCTTCGCCTGGAAATCGGTGCGAAGGAGCATGCAGATCAGACAGTAACCATCGTTTCCCGGGATACGGGAGAAAAGCAATCAATGCGTTTCGCATCCTTTGTGCCGGAAGCCAAAACACTGCTTGATGCCATCCAAACGCGTCTCTTGACCAAGCAGCGTACGTTCCTTTCGGCAAACACCCATGATATTGCCACATGGGACGAGTTCGTTTCCGTTATGGGCTCGACCCGGGGATTCCTGCGGGTATTTTGGTGCGAGGATGCCGCGTGCGAACAGGCGATCAAAACGAAAACGAAAGCGACGTCCCGGTGTCTGCCGCTGGATGCCAAAACAGAGAAAGGAACATGTATCCATTGCGGTAAACCCAGCACCCACCGCTGGCTGTTCGGCCAGAGTTATTGATACATACGGATTTCCGTCCGGTTCCATGGACAAGCATTTTACCGCTACCGTGATTGTCCTTACCGATTCCCATCCGGTCCGGATTCTTCTCGGGCTCCACAACAAGCTCAATGTCTGGCTTCCGCCCGGGGGACATATCCATGGCAACGAGAACCCGCTGGAGGCGGCGATTCGGGAGTGCCGGGAAGAAACCGGAATCGATATCGCGGGCGTGATGCCATCCGCCCAGCCGCTTGACCATCATGCGGCTATGCTGCCGGTTCCCAGGTTTTTCTTTGAAGAGGAAATTCCGGCACATGGGGATCAGCCAACACATATGCATCTGGATTGTATTTATGTCGTTCGCATTCCCCAACAGGATGTCCGGTTTCCCGCTGCCGAATACCAGGCCATGCGCTGGTTTACGAAGGACGAAGTGCAGACAATCGAAACCTTTGACAATATCAAGCACGAAATCGCAGCGCTGATGCAATAACCATTCAATCGTTTGGCCTTGAGATTACGGGAGAAAACGGGGTATACTTCCTTTGATGAAAACAATCGTCACACACCTGGGTCCGGATCTGGATGCCGCAGGATCAATCTGGCTTATCAAACAATTTCTTCCCGGCTGGGAAGACGCGATGCTGCAGTTTGTTCCCGCCGGAAAAACATATAACAACGCGCCTCCCGACAGCGACCCGGAAATTATCCATGTGGATACCGGATTCGGTAAGTTCGACCATCACCAACGGGACGACGATACCTGTGCCGCACTCCTGGTGTGGGAATCACTCGGCCGGAAAGACGAGGCGATGGAGCGGCTGCTGCGGGTCATCAACGATGTCGACCATTTCCGGGAATGCTTTTTCCCCAATCCCACTGCTGATTTCTGGGACCTGTCGCTTTCCTCCATCATCGACGGTTGGCGGGTGCTGTACGGAGACAATCCCATGAAGCTCGTGGATCTGATCATGACGTCCTTGGACGGCGCCTACAAAATGATGCAGAACAAGGTTTGGGCGGAACATGAAATTGCAGAGTCAGGGACGATCATTCCGATCCGCTGGGGAAATGCGCTGCTCATCGAGACACTCAACGATGAGGTCGTCCACCATGGTCAGAAAATGGGGTATGCCCTCGTCGTCCGGAAGGATCCGAAGAAAGGGTATATCCGGATCAAGGCAATTCCGAAAGAAGAAATCGATCTCACCCCCCTGTATGAAGCGCTGAAAACCCAGGATCCCACGGCGACGTGGTTTTTGCACGCCAGTAAGCATATGATTCTCAACGGGTCGACCAAGAATCCCGACATGCGCCCGACCACCAAGCGGCTGGACGAAATCGCGGAAATTATCCGGACGCACCTCACAACATAACGTATGGATACCTGCTTGTTCTGCCGTATTGTCGCAAACGAGATCCCGTCCTACACGGTATATGAGGATGCCCACACCCGGGCGTTTCTGGATATTCTTCCGTGTACTCCCGGACACACGATGGTCATCCTAAAGACACACGGCGAGACGATTCTGGACTATGACGATGCCCAGTTGAATAGCCTGTGGAGTACCGTCCGGCGGGTGACCGGAGCACTGAAGCGTGCTTTCAAGACGGATATTTTCACGATAGGGATCAATCACGGCGAGCCTTCCGGCGTGCATCACTTACATGTACATATTATTCCCCGGTTTCCCGATGACGGCGGGGGTGTGATACAATCAGTAGTGCAAAAAGAGGCAAAAACAGGATTGACCGATGTGTGCGAGAAAATTCGGACGCATCTGACATAAAATCGAAAAATTTCATGCCCGCCTCATCTTGCCTCACGGCTTTACGCAGAGCATTTACAAACGCCGTGAGGAGCGATTGTTGGCGGGCGCAAGAAACAGTAGTTTCTCGAATACTCGAAAACTGTTTCTAGCGAAAGGTGGTGTATTGATTGTATGGTGTTTGTGAAAGCACAACCCGGTGATTCATCCGATTCGCTTATCCGCAAAT
>CAYTIP010000014.1:0-10199 GCA_964437805.1 uncultured Gammaproteobacteria bacterium
GGATGTATTTTGTCAGTGTTTACAATATCAAGAACAAATACTATCAATAGATAAATAAATAGATATTTCCATAGTATATCTCGTAATTCTACAGTATAGATCGGTGCATGTTTGACCACTGTCCCCAGAGAACCGTGTGATATACTTTCCCTGTGAGCCGTCGCCTCCTCTTCCTTCTAGTGTTCAGCATTCTGTCAGTCGCGATTATCGCGCTTCTCTATCTTGTGGTGGAGCGGATGAGTCCTTCGCAAATCCGCCAGGTGACCGGCGGATTGGGTGTCCGGAAACCGGAAGTCATCGGGTTCCAACCCTATTGGCTGGTCGGGAGCGGTGAACACGATTACAGTCGCAGCATATCCACACTGACCTATTTCGGACTTGCCCTGCACTCTGACGGGACGGTCAAAAAAGAAGACGCACCGGGTGAAACGGAACCCGGCTGGTTGACCCTCAACAGTGAGCGCTATCAGGCGACGCTTTCCGCACATCGCAAAGCCGGCACGACGCTCTCACTCCTTGTCCATCTGATGAATGAGGAGGATATCCTTCAGCTTGTCGCTACTCCCGAAGCCCACGCCCGGAATCTTGTCCAAGATGTCGCGCCGATCATGCAGAACCATGGATTCCGGGATCTCAATCTTGACATCGAGAGTTTTACGGAAGCATCGGAATCTACCCGGCAGAATTACGTCCGATTTGTCCGCGCGGTGAAGGATGAATTGGATCGGTTACAGTTAGGTACGCTCACCGTTGAACTGACTCCCAAATCGGCGATTGCCCATCATTTCATCGATGTCGCCCGGATTGGGGAAATTGCCGATTTTCTCGTACTCATGGCCTATGATTTCCATTATGTCTATTCGTCCCTTGCCGGACCGGTCGCGCCGGTAGGCGGCGTGCCGACGGTTGCGGAGTTTGATGTGGAAACCGCGTTGAGGGAAACACTTCGGTACGCACCGGCGGAGAAGGTTATTCTCGGCGTACCATTATATGGGTATGAATGGGAGACGCTGCGCAGTGATCCCGGTGCACCGGTGATTCCGGGAAGTTGGCAGTTGGCGACAGGAAAACGCGTGGTCCCGTTTTCCCGGACCTGTACGGATTGCACATCAGGATTTGATTCCGTTTCCCGTGAGCCGTATCTCATTTTTCCGGGTGAACGCCCGGGGCATTTCCAACAGGCGTTCTACGAAAACAAAGAAGCGCTTGAAGCGAAAATCGCGCTCGCAAACGTGTATCACTTGGCGGGCGTTGCGATGTGGGCATTGGGGTATGAATCGGAAGGTACTATCGATCCAATATCTGTGTATAAGAATACTGTTCAATTCAAAGGATTTGGAACAGCCCCGATCGTGGAATATACGAAGGTTCAGCCTGCGACATTCACGATGATGCCGCCGACCCATGCACTGGTTGGATCTATTTCGACCATGTCCGGTACTGTCATGAAATTAGGCCGTCAGGACAAGGAATACCGGGAAGCCAGGTCGGATGAGTCAGTAGTGCAGGGAGAGTCCTTGAGCGTTGGAGTAGACAGTGCGGTCCGCGTGCGTTTTCCGGATTCCATTGAACTCACAATGCAGGAGGGATCGGAGATTGCGTTTTCCGGACTGCTTGCTCCCGGACTGTTTGTCCGGCAAAGCGGCGGCACTGTCGACTACTCGTTGAAGAACGGGGGAGTCCCGTGGTCCATCCGTGTCCACCATACACTTATCCAACTGTCCGGCGGTGATATCCGGGTCGTCATGGACGGTGACCGGGCCACGGTAACGGTTCTGCGCGGAACCGTGCTCATCGGCGCCATCGATACGGATAATGTTACAAGCGCTTATCAAATCAAGCAGGGAGGACAGGCTGTTATTCTCTTAAATAATCGATCTGTTAGAGTGGCATACTAATGCATTATGCGATTTTTTGGTAAACAAATCGCGTTGTTAGGTTTGATACGGCGACACGATTTCCATTTCCGTCTTCCGGTTCTGCTGCTGAATAGCGCCCCGTTTATTATATTGGCAATTATCCTGTTAATTTTGAATGCATTTGTCGAGCCGCACCCTGTTGATGATATTTCGTATATCGCATCTTCATCGAAGATGTCCTTATTACCTTTTCTTTCGTCCCGATTCGTAAATTGGAGCGCAAGACTTACGACGGACTCCATGATTTTTTTTATTTTCGGTCTCCCGCTCTGGTGTTTTCGTATGGTGAATACCATTGTTGGAGTCATATTTCCTATTTCTTTAGCTGTTCACCTGTTCGGAAGGAAGTTTCTCAATCGTGACGATTCTAATATGCGCTGGATACTCTGGTTTTATAGTTTCTCATTCGGTTTTCTCAGCTTTCATGTTATCAGTCAAAGTATGTTTTGGATGAGCGGAGCTGTCGGATATTTATGGACAGTAACGATGGGGAGCATCGCATTGATTCCGATTAGTGACGTGATGTGGCATAAGACGTCTGGATTCCCAGGCGGATCTTTGTGGTTGCAGCCTATATATTGGTTTGGAGCCATTTATTCCTGTTTAGGTTCGGAGCAGGTGTGCATTATTGTAGGTATGATCACATTCGTTTCCCTCATCAGCATGGTGTCGCGTGGGCACAAGATTCATTTTTCACTCGTCGTATTGTTTGTTTTGATTACCCTGTGTGTGTTTGCATTAGTGTTTGCTCCTGCTCAGTACAATCGGTTTATTGCAGAAATTGAAAATTGGTTTCCCGATTTTCTTAATTTATCCATAGAAAAACACATCAGTCTTGGTTTTTATTGGTTACAATACCATCTGATAATTACCAATCGGATCATACTGATCCTGTATTATCTTTTTTTCCTCCTCGAATATCCTGCCAGAGGTCAACGGCGTTATCAGTTGCGATCAGATTATCTGCGGATTGGTGTTTGGGAAATTTTTATTTTGCTTCTCATTACGACTCTGGATGCGACGTATATCATTCCAAACATTACGAATCCATTGAATGGATTACTTACACAAAGCATAGTTGCAAATTATTCAATTGAGGCGCCCCCGATGAAGTCTATTCAATTTATCAATATTTTCTTTACGTATATTTTATGGGCTGGAGTTTTGTTATTCGTACCGATTCGGTTGGGACATGCGTTGAAGCATCTATCCATTCATCGCGGTTCTGTTTTTTTTCTGTTATTTGCCAGTTTCTGTTCTGCCTGCCTGTTGATTTTTTCTCCCACAATATTTGCGTCCGGAACGAGATCATGGTATCCATTTGGGATACTATCCGTCTTTATTTTGGGTGTATTGTTCTATTCGGTGTCTAATCGTATATCGCGATTTATACGATGGATTATCATCGCATTTCCGATATTTCAAATTGCGTGTTTTATCATGAGCTGGAGACATTACGGTTTTGTAGTGTTTTTTTAGAATATTTGATCGATGAATACTGATCAGGATATGCGTGAAATATAGAGGTATTGACAGGGGTATTTTTTTCCTCTACGTTAGTAGTAAGAGCTCATTTTTTCTTGATATTTCATGCCCGATACAACACCAACACCAGACGCAACACTTCCTCCAGGGCTTTCTCCAGTTCCCACAGAACCGCCAGAAGCCCAGCCAGTGAGTGCATCCAGTGGCGCTCCTGCAGAGAAGAAGCCCGAAGCAATTCCAGTTCCAATTCCGGTACCAACCCAGCCAAGTCCTGCGATTGATCCATCGGCGCTGTCAGACCTCGCGAAATCCCTGACAGAGACACCGGCCGCTCCCGTCGTACCTGCGGCAGCATCGGATGTGTCCGGGGGTGACGCACCGTCAGCGGAAGAAGCTGTCCCGACTGCGCCGATTATCCCTCCTGCCGCACCACAAGATCAAACCGGGAGTGCAGCACCGCCTTCCGGAGCTTCCGAACAGCCTCCGGCAACGAAGAAAAAAACCGGCGGAAAAACAAGCGCCATGATCGGCGGATTGTTTTTGCTCATCATCCTTCCGGTTATCGGATACTACGTATCCCAGACGACGGATATCACCAGAATCCTGCAGCGGGCATCAACCGGATATCCGATCGATTACTGCGATTTGCACCCCAAGAAATGCGATGCAACCGATCGGGTGACGATAAAGATTTCCAAGACTCCGACCAAAACTCCAACCGGAACGCATACGAATACGCCGACGGAAAGCGTAACCCATACACCGACAACCAGCCATACGCCGACCAAAACGGTGACTCCGACGGATACCCCGACAGAAACACCTACCGAAACGCCGACTGAGACACCTACCGAAACGCCGACTGAGACACCTACCAGCCCGCCGGAACGGGGTGGCTGTGATGCGTCCTGCGGCAGTGATGACAATTGCCGCAATGGACTGGTCTGTGCCACCGTAGACGGTGTGAAGCGGTGCCGCAACCCCGAATGTGTCGGCGAGTATAGCTGTAGCTGCCCGACGGTTGTCCGCGCTACGGCTACACCCATCGTCTACCAGCGCGTACAGCAGATCGTCGTGACCGCAACACCGGTACCGGTTGCACCCACCACAGTCGTCGTTGTCCAACAGGTACCGAAAACCCCGGTATCCGGTACGCCGACTATCCTGGGAGCGGCAACGGTCATCGGCGGAGCCCTCCTTCTCCTTCTCGGGTTGATCCTCTAACCATACGGGGGGGGCGTATTCCGTATTCGATTTCCCCATCCGATTTCGTTTGTTGCAGGAAAGTACCGGTTCGATGGACGGATAAGATGATATAATCGTTCCATTGTGCCGATCGGTTTGCATAGTCCGTGTATGAGTGAATCCGCAATCAGAAATTTCGCCATCATTGCCCATATCGACCACGGGAAGTCAACGCTTGCCGACCGTCTCATGGAATTCACCGCAACCGTTTCCAAGCGGGAGATGCAGGCCCAGCTTTTGGACAGCAATCCTATCGAGCGGGAACGGGGGATCACCATCAAACTGGCTCCCGTCAGAATGCTGTACCGTGAAAAAGACACACTTTACACATTGAATCTGATTGACACGCCCGGACATGTGGATTTCTCCTATGAAGTGAGCAGGTCGCTTGCGGCGTGCGAAGGCGCACTCCTGGTCGTGGACGCGTCCCAAGGAATCCAGGCCCAGACGCTGGCAAATTTACGGTTTGCCCGCGCCAATGGTCTGGTCGTCGTTCCGGTTCTCAATAAGATCGATCTGCCCAACGCGCGCATCGAGGAGACCATCCGGGAGCTGTCGGATATCGGATTTGATCCCGCTGAGGTGCTTCGCATATCCGCAAAGACGGGCATCGGCATTCAGGATGTTCTGCAGGCCGTCATTGAACGGATTCCTGCGCCGACCGGCGCTACACAGCCCCCGACACGGGCGCTGGTGTTCTCGTCCCAGTATGATCCGCACAAGGGTGTCATTGTATTCGTGCGCGTCGTGGACGGGAGTATCGGTTCTGCGCAGTCTCTCATTAAACAGAAGCAGATGGTCAGGTTTCTGGCGTCGGGCACGGATGTGACGCCCATCGACATCGGCTATTTTTCTCCGAAAATGATCCCGTCCCCCGGGCTGGCGACCGGAGAAGTCGGCTATATCGCAACAGGACTCAAAGATGTCCGTCTGGCAGGTGTCGGAGATACCATTACGCTTGTTTCGACCGAAAAAACCGTTAGACAGCCGGGTGAAGATCCGGCAGATGACCGGCCGGTCGAACCGTTATCCGGATACCAGGAGCCCAAGCCGATGGTCTTCGTCGGGTTATTTCCCATCGAGCAGGAAGAGTTCACCAAATCCCGGGAGGCGATGGAGAAGCTCCGGCTTTCCGACAGCGCGTTTACCTTCCGTCCGATTTCTTCCTTGGCATTGGGGAACGGGTTCCATTGCGGCTTCTTGGGGCTTTTACACGCGGAAGTCGTGCAGGAACGGCTCTCCCGGGAATTCGGTCTGTCGCTTCTTGCCACTGCTCCTTCGGTTGAATACCGGATTACCCTCAAACACGGTGTGCGCCCGGGGACGGTCGGGTTGATCCATGGCGCCCGTACCGACGAAGCCGAAGGCGCTGCTGCGGATGAGACCGGAGGAAAGGGGTATTTCGCAATCCAGTCACCCTCGGAATTCCCCGATCCCAGCGTATTGGATGTGGTGACCGAGCCTGTCATGCAGGTGACGGTGTATGCGCCCAAGCAGTACGTTGGGCCGATTATGCAGCTTTCCCAGGAGAAACGGGGCATCTATGTGGATCTCGTATACCGCGCAGACCAGGCGGAGTTCACGTATCTTATCCCGCTTGCCGAAATGATCGTCGATTTCTTCGACCGCCTGAAAAGCGTGACGGAAGGATATGCCAGCCTGGATTATGAATTCTTTGAACACCAGCCGGTCGATGCGGTGAAAGTGGATATCCTGGTTAATCATGAGAAAGTCGATGCACTTTCGTTCCTGGTCGTGAAAGAACAGGCGCGCAAGCGCGGCAAGGAGATTGTCGAGCGGCTGGCCGACGTCCTGCCCAGACAGCAGTTCAGTATTCCGGTTCAGGCAGCAATCGGCGGGGAAATCATAGCGCGTTCCGATATCAAACCGTTCAGGAAAGACGTGATTTCCAAATTATACGGCGGTGACCGGACACGGAAGGACAAGCTTCTCAAAAAGCAGAAAAAAGGCAAGGAAAAAATGAAACGGATCGGTATGGTGGAGATTCCGCAGACCGCGTTTTTCGACGTACTCAGAAACCAGTGATGCCATGAAACTCCTTACCCTGTTTATCGTTTTCCTTGTAGCCAAATGGCTGCGGAAGAGAGCGCGTACAGGGCGCAATCCAAAAGAAGAACCACGCTCAGACTCCCGTTAATACCCGAGAGGCCGGATTGGATACCCGTGAGCCAGGATTCCGGCGGGTGGATGCGAACCCCGACGAGCCACAGTGCTCCAAAGACTATCCCGATGGTCAGCATCACTGGAATCACCCCTTTCATGTCCTGCGGTGAGGCAAACATCGTCAGGCTTACGCAGAACATCCCGTAGAGGAGGGCTGCCAAGAGGTACGGTGCGTGCGTGGAAGCAGGGTTGCCCGCGTTGAATGCGGCAACGGTCTGGTCGCGAACCGTCGGGAATATCGATGCAAGCACGAACAATACGGACAAACCCACGAAGAACGGAGCCAGTCCGATGAGACTCCGGCGGAACGGGTCTGTTTTGCGGAAGGTGACACTGCCGGTTTCAATGGTTTCGCCCTGGATGGATTGGGGTTCGAGGGTGAGTTTGCCGGTCGGCACCCCCAACAGTTCGGCGGTGAACAGGTGGGACAGTTCATGGAGTACGGTTCCCGGGAATAGGAGGGCAGTGATGAGACTCACGGCCACGGTTCTGCTTCGCACGATGCCCCAAAGCACACGGAACAGGGCATTGGAAAGCCGCCTGGACAGGAGAAACAGGCCGGTGATCTGGGCCGTGAGGATCGCGATGGAGGCAATCATACGATCAGTATACCCCAGGCGAGTATGCTATGCTAAACACAATGAAACGGCAAGTCGCCACCGGTTTTGTGAAACAGCTTGTCGAACCCGGCATACTCATACTTCTTATCCTTATCGGATATGGATTTTCCCTGAAATTCGGATTCGTTTCGGACGATATCCAGACCATCCTCTTGGATCTTCCCCGGTCTACATGGCAGCAGATCAGTTCCGATCCGTATTTTCTCCTTCGTCCGACGCGTATCCTCTATTTCTTCCTATACCAGCTTGTAGGAACGGTTCCGCAGTGGTACCGGCTTCTGAATATCCTGTTTCATGCCGGGACGACGTTGTTTGTGTATCTCATCGTGCGGCGCCTGGTAGGGAGGCGTGCGGGGTTTCTGAGCTCCTGCATCGTAGCAATCCACCCCATGATGATCGAATCGGTGACTTGGATCTCCGGAGGCGTCTACGCGCAGTATGGGATGCTCTTCCTTGCCAGTTTCTGGGTGTTTCTTCGGTCCCATCGGCAGAACGGACGGGTATCCTATTCCGGTTTGGCCGGCTCTCTTCTTCTGTTGGTGGGCGCCATGTTGTTTTCGGAGAAGGCGGCGGTTCTGTTTATCCTGTTTTTCCTCTGGACATGGAGTTATGGTATCGGCAAGAAACGGATTGTGCATCTGATACCGTTTGTTTTATTTAGTGCCATATTTATCCTGTATTATCTTAGTCAATTGAGTGGCAGGATTTCCGGTGTGACCCAGGTAATTGGCGGATCAAATACTAGTTTAACTAATCCTTTCTATCAAATTCCCATCGCTTTAGGATCATATATACGATTATTTTTTTGGCCAATATCGCTTTCGTTCTATCATGATGATACGTTTATATCTATTCTGAACTATATTCCAAGCTTGATACTTGTTGTTGTTGGAGCTGTAGGTACTATCCTGGCGTGGCGACGAAATAAACCACTGGCTTTCTGGCTTTCCTGGATCATTATTCCATTGCTCCCGACACTGACGCCGTTTCGCATCGCCTGGATCAGTGCGGAACGCTATGCCTATCTCACGGTCATCGGATTGAGTGTCAGTACGGTGATGTGTGTGGGATTTGTGGAACAGGAACTGAAGCGCCGGTTTCCGGTCCACAAACACAGGCTTGCGGCGGCAGGTGTGGTGTTTTGGACGGTTGTCATTGCATTATTGACTGTCCGCACCGTCATGAGAAACCTGGACTGGAGAACCGCGGATACGTTGTGGATCGCAACCGCCAACACCGCACCGAATGTTCCCTATACCTGGAACAACATGGGGGATGTCTACGCACGCCGTGGCCAGTATGAACAGGCTGCCCGGATGTTTGAGCGGGCGATCCGATTGAATCCCCGATACGCGGATGCGTACCATAATCTCGGCCAGACCTACGAAGATATGGATCAGCCGGGGGATGCGATACTGCTGTATAAACGGGCACTGGAGGTAAACCCGGATCTGTGGCAATCCCATGTTGCCCTTGCCCGCCTGTATGCCCGGAACAACGACTATGTATCCGCACTTTCCCACATCGAAGCCGCTCTGGCGCTCCAGCCGGATAATATCCAGCTGCAGGAAGCCCGATCACGGCTCAACATGCTGTTGAACACATCGGGAGCACGCTGATTTGTCCGATTCCGACTTGACAGTTGAAGCTCGTCATGGTGTTATGGATACAGCCACTGGAAGTGGATTTCAGTGCATCCGGTATGTCCGATACCTCTGCCAAACAGAAGAAGATTTCAACAGCCAAAGCTGCAGCATTTTTGGGAGTATCCCGCTGGACATTGCGCCGTTGGGGAGACCGGAAGGTTCTCCCGTTCATCACCTCAAAGAGTGGGTACCGCTATTACCGTCAGGAGGATCTGATCGCGCTGAAAGACCATCACGTTGTCGTCCGGGTTCCCCATGCACCGGTCAAATCCCACGTCGCCCATAGTCCACGCCGCGAAGAGCATGTGCGTGACGAGACGCTCCTCCTCCCGTCTCCACCCGTACCGGAGGAACGAAAAGAAGCGCCGATTAACGACCCGTATGTTCCCGCCATGCCGGTCCTGCCGGAAGCAAAACCCGATGAGCTGGTAATTCCTCCGCCGCCAACGCCTCCGCAGGAACGGAAATCATCCGTGTTTTCAAAACTCCTGAAAATCCTTCCGTTTACCGGTGCATCGGTGTTTTTCCTGTTTCTGGCGGGTTCTGCACTGCTGCGGGTAGTTGAATCAGACCGGATTCCCCAGCCGATCGTTGCCGTTCCGGGCGAAAAAACACCGGTTCTTTCCCGGTTATCCTTCCGGGATGTAGTGTTGGCCGCGGCAACCGATTCCGGTGATGTTGAAGCGTCCAGTGTCGCGTTTTTCCTGACCGGAGAAGGTGAGTCGGCACGATCCCTTCTGTCTCCCGATACGGCGACTCCCTCAAGCGGCAACAACGTATACATGGCGGATTTGACGACGTTTTCGCGTTTTCAGGACAGTCCGTTTGCCTACTTGAACGGATCGCATGGCGCCGCAGGACCGGTCGCCATCATCGAGCACGCGGACAGCCTGCGTTCCCACCCGTTTTTCTCAAACGTCCAGAACGGAGACAAACTCCTCATCTATCGGGAAAGCGCCAAGGCGATCCTGTTCCGCCCGTTTACGAATGAAGTGATTGCGTTCGCGCCGCTTGATGCCGTGCCTGAAGAATCCTACGAGCAGCCTGCGGGCCAGCGCGTTGTCGCGCTCAGGAACGGTATGGGAACACCGTATGACATG
>CAYTIP010000015.1:0-8986 GCA_964437805.1 uncultured Gammaproteobacteria bacterium
AGTTCGTTTCTCAATACGACACTTTCGCTTTCAGGTGTCAAGAGTCTGAAGTAGGGGAGTATGCCAATGAACACCATAGCCATGACCGTTCCAATAATGACGAGCGTCATGATCGGTTTTGTCCGGTTAATTCCGTGGGACATTCCATGGCGGAGGATTCGGTTAATTGATATGATTGCAATTCCCAATGCTGTTGCGATCCAAGCCGATCGGGAAAACGTCACAATCAGTGCAGCCAGACCAAGTCCTCCTGCCAGGAACCGGAGGGCTGTTTCCCACATGCGGTTGGTTTTTACCCGGATTAGGATTGCGCCCATTGCCGCCAAGTACCCGCCGAGAACATTGGGGTGGGGGAATGTGCCGTATGTGCGCATTACCATTTCACCTTTTCCGAACCCGGGAATCATACTGGGAACCGAAGCAATGCCGGGTTGGGTTTGTGAGAGCGGTCGTTCACCAAGGAACCACATTACTCCTCCAAGAGAATGCTGTCTTGCGAATTGGATAAGTGCGATGGTCGAGCTATAGATCACGCCTATGGTCAGCAGTTGAGCCGTTCTGGTTCGGGAAGGTTTTTCAACGAGGATATATATCCCCAAGAATGCATACTCGATTATTTTCAATACCATCCATGTTGATATATGCGGACTCACAGAGAAGAATATATTGAGTGCGGCCAAGAGAATAATCGCGATCATCGCGTATCTCCATACGCGCAGTTCAGGCCGCTTCAGGATGTCCCTCAGGAACCGGACTTCGGTGGGAATCCATGTAATCAACATGAGTCCGATAGTACAGTCGGTGAGAAAAACCGTAGGCGCAAGGTAATCAATCCGTCTTCCCAGAACCATCGACCACTCGGGAAACATGTGATAGCCCAATTGGGTAGGAATGAGAAGGACGGTAAGGAAGAAAAACAGGCGATGTGCCTTCATGGCCCCATTATAGCAAGAAGATCATGATGGAGAATGCGGGAGCCTGGATACCCGGCCGGTCAACCTACATTTGGAGATATGATGAGTGTCCGGTCCTGGCCTTCACCTTCGGATTGCGTCCGAACCCGGTCATCACCCGAAAGGGTGAGATGGATAACCCTGCGCTCAGCAGGGGAAAGCCGTGACAATTCTACGGGATGGCCGGATGCCAGCGCGCGTTCCGCTGCGCGTTGTGCCATGTACATAAGCGCCTCTTCGCGTTTTTCCCGGTAGTCGCCGACATTGACGTAAATACGTTCCCATTTGCCGAATTTTTTCCCCATCATCATGCCAATGAGCATCTGAAAGCTTTCCAGTGTCCGGCCATGGAATCCGATCAGAAGTCCGGTTTCCTCCGTTTCGATGTGGAGGCGATAGGCGCCGGATTCGTCAATATCCACGCTGACGGCTGCTGCGATTTCGAGTTTATCCAGGAAATCCTGGGCTGTTTGTTTGATGAGTTCTGTCGGTTCCATAGGATATTTGTTATGTAGGCCCGCTGCCTGTTATACTCTTACGCGCGTTTATTCACCCGCAGTTGTTGAATAATACCAAAAAGTCCGAATACATTCCAATAGAGCGCAAGACCCAGAGGAAACTGGAGGGCAAAAAAACCAAACATCACGGGAGTGATGAGTGCCATCTGTTTCTGCATTTCCGCCATATCATCCGGTTTTGGCTGCCCGTCTTTGGTCGTATCCTGTTTCGGTTTCGGGTTGACGGCGGGTTTTCCCTGGGGAAGCATAAGCTTCGTCTGGTACCACTGCAGAAGTCCGGTGATGAGGGGTATGGCCAAAAGCCACCATCCGTATTTCTGCCATTCACCGGGTTTTACCGTCAGATTGATGCCGAAGAACATGAAATCCAATTTCGTAAGATGCAACGCGGGAACATAGAGAATTTTATTCAGATCGCCCAAAAAGGCATTGATGTTTGTGCTGCCCAGCATCTGGTAAAAGACGTTATACAGAGCGATGAGAATGGGAAACTGGATGAGCGTAGGGAGGCATCCTGCGGCAGGATTCACTCCATGCTCTTTGTACAGCGCAAGCTGTGCCTGTTGGAGCGCCTGTTTGTTGTCCTTGTGTTTGGCGCTGAGTGCGTCCAGGTGCGGTTTCATCTCCGACATTTTCTTGGCGGATTTGAGCTGTGCGTTCATCAGGGGATAGAGGATCAGACGGATGCTGATGGTCAGTAGAATGATGGCAAACCCCAGCGGGCCGGGTATATGCAGAACTTCGCAGAGTTTGTAGAACGCGACGAGCAGATTTGTGATCGGCCAGATAAGCAGTTGATTCCAAAGGTTCGGATTTGTCATATAGTTCTCCTTACTTGGTAAGCGATTTAGGAACCGGGTCGTATCCGCCCTTGCTCCACGGGTGGCAGCGCAGAATTCGCCTCACTCCCATATATATACCCCGCATTATACCATACCGGCTTATAGCGTCGTACGAATACTGGCTGCATGTCGGCGTAAACCGGCACGCACCGTCCGTCAACCAGAGGCTTTTGAGAACGCCGGTGTCCGGCGAGAGGTAGCGCTGGTAGAACCGGATGAGCCCCAATATGAAGGCTCTCATATGGCGCTTGTGCCCGAGGGAATCCGTTTTTCCAGCTGTCGGAGCAGGTCAGCCATTTGTTCTCCTGCAAGCGTACCGTCGGCGTCCAAGAGCGCCCGCTTTGCGATGACCACGACATCCCATCTGTTGGGAGTAGTAAGGACGATGTTCGAGTATCCGGCGCGGAGGATGCGCTTGGCCCGGTTACGGTCGACGGCGCGGGCGCTCACTTTTTTGGACACGATGCACGCAAATCCCGGATGCTTCCGCTTGCTCGGACTGGCTAGGAGGGAAAACAGGGGGGATTCAAAACGCATTCCATGCCTCAGGATAGATCTGATTTCGGATGCGGAAAGGCGGAATCGCTTGGGTACCATGGAAACCGTTCGGGATACGGACTCGATCAATCGGTTAGATCGTAAGCCGTTTTCTTCCGGTCGTGCGTCGTCTTTTGAGGACTTTGCGGCCTCCTGCGGTGCTCATGCGGCTGCGGAACCCATGCTTGCGGATGCGCTTTTTCTTTTTTGGCTGGTAAACGCGTTTGGTTGCCATACTTGTGTATTATACCGGGTTTGTGTCCGGAATGTCCAGATGAACATGCTCCTGGGCTTCAAGTGGAGTAGTATTGTGGTAAAACATGGCAGAGATTCCCCTCGGGACTTCCGGCGGTCCGGAAAGAAATCTCTGCCAATACTCATTGCCGGCCGGCTATTTCTGGAAGGGCGAGAAGCAATAGCTCCCCACCTGCTTCTGTTGGAAGCCGGCGCTCGCACACTTGGATACGCTGATGAACGGAACCGGCCCGATCCAGTCGGATTCGATCGACGACAGGTCGGCGTACAAACCGTTCACCATAACGGCGCCCCAGGTGATACCGCTACCGCGACCGTCAACATTGAACCCCGCCGACCCGGTCGTTTCCATCCAGGTGACCAGTTCGTCGACGGTCATCGGGTTGGTAGCACTGCCTTTGGGCGGCGCCACGGGTTCTGCGGGCTGGACGGGAGCTGCGGGCTGCATGAGCTGCGTATTGTTCACCGTAACCTGGTTGTTAACCAGCGGAGCGGGTGCTGCGTAGGTTGGCACCACTGCTTCCTCTGCCGGAGAGAGGGGAGCGGTGGGCGGGACGGCGTCCGCGGCTGCGGGCGCCTGGATCTGATGGCCGAAGGTTGGGTATAGCAGGATCGCGGCTGCCGCGATCAAAGCGATGATAACCAACGTCCAGTTGATCCGATTCCGATTTTCGTTCATGTTCATGCCTCCTGGTACTTTTTTCATGACTGACGTTATTCCCTAAAAAGGGCCTCCAGTACCGTTTTAATATAAAACAGCACAGGAAGCCCTTTCCGGGACCGGAAGGAGGCGTGATGCAATGAGTATGTTCTTAAAGAGCAAACTCCAATACTGCGCATAGTGCAGGGGGAGTCGGTTTCTTTTGGGCAAGGCCGATATTATACCCTATAATTGTTGATATTTCAAAGTTCCGTTGAGTGTGACCTGACGCAGAAACCGCATGATACAATGGGTGCGCATGAAGGTCGTCGCGCTATCCCTCAAACAATTCCGCTCGTATGCCGACCGGACATTCCGGTTTTCACCCACGGTGACTCTTATCACAGGTGCCAATACATCAGGGAAGACCAATATCCTCGAAGCGCTCTATTGTCTGGCAGTCGGCCGGAGTTTCCGCGCCGAGAAGGAGTCGGACATGATCCGCATGGATGAGGAGGTAGGTAGAATAGCGGTGACTATCCCATCCGAACAGGATTCCTCCAGCGCCAAGCACCCGGACGATGCGGATACGCAACTGGAAGTGGTTATGACAACAGGAACGGTCCAGGGGTCCCGCGCGCCACTCAGGAAATACTTGGTCAACGGTGTATCCAGGCGGCAGATTGATTTTGTTGGGAAGCTCCGGGTCGTCCTTTTTTCTCCGGCTGACCTTGAGCTCATTACCGACAGCCCCTCACTGCGGCGGCAATATCTCAACAGTGTCCTGGTTCAGACTGACCGCGAATATAGGAGGACACTGCTTTCCTATGAGCGGGGATTGAGACAGCGCAATAAACTCCTGGACCTTCTGCGTGACGGGAAGGCAAACAGGTCACAGCTCCTCTTTTGGGATCAGCTGCTCATTCAGGCCGGGTCCTATATCACCAAAAAGAGAGGGGAGTTTGTGGAATTCGTGAACAGTACGGTGCTTGACGGATTTTCCTTCCGTCTGGTGTATGATGCCAGCATTATTTCCAGAGCACGTCTGGACCAGTACCGGTATGAGGAAGTAGCCGCTGCCACAACACTCGTTGGGCCCCAGCGGGATGAATTCGTTTTCGAGCAGCGGAAAGAAGAGGGATATCCATGGAGGAATGTCCACCGATTCGGTTCGCGGGGAGAACAGCGGCTCGCAGTACTGTGGGTAAAGCTCGCAGAACGTTCCTATATCCAGTCATCGGTACAGGACGAACCGATTCTCCTCCTTGATGATATTTTCTCAGAATTGGATACCGAAAGCCGTGACATTGTCCTTTCCGTGGTAGGTGCTCAGCAGACGATCATAACGTCTGCTGAGGATGTCGCTTCCCTGTTCCCGGAGGAATGCGGACTGGAGATTATTTCCCTGCCGCCGCCGAACTAGCCCGACCGGCCGCGTTCCCATTCCCGGATGCTTTGGAGTACAATATCCGTATGGATAGCCCAGCCCTTCCGGAGCTCGGAAAGATTCGTGTTGCAGATCCCGGTTCCCATAAAGGACAAAACGGGAGACTTCTGGTAATCGGCGGATCCCAACTGTTCCATGCCGCAAGCCTGTGGTCACTGACCGTTGCGTCCCGAATCGTGGATCTCGTCCATTACTGTTCTACCGACGAAAACAACCGCATTGTGGAGGACCTGAAATCCCAATTTACCAACGGCATCGTGGTGCCCAGATTCGACGTTGACATATATATAAAGGAAGACGACGTCATCCTCATTGGTCCCGGCATGACCAGGGACGAGGAAACCAAATCACTTACGGACCGGCTTCTTGGAGCGTACCCCGATAAGCAGTGGGTGATCGATGCGGGGGCGCTTCAGATGATGGAACTTACCCGTATGCCCAAGGGTGCCATTATCACGCCCCATCACCAGGAGTTCCGCATGATTATGGAGCGCTCCGGAGAAACGCTTCGGGAAACCGGAGATCCGCAGGATTCAGCACAAAGCGCCGTCCGATTTGCAAGCCGTTTTTCGTGCAACCTGCTCCTTAAGGGGATCGTCGATATCGCAACCAACGGGACGGACACCCGGTTTATCCGCGGCGGCAATGCCGGCATGACCAAAGGTGGAACCGGAGACGTGCTTGCCGGTCTTATCGCGGCGCTTTCCTGCGTCAACGATCCATGGGATGCGATGGTCGCAGGCAGTGTAATCAACAAGGCGGCGGGGGATGATCTGTTTGCAAGCGTTGGTCCATTTTTCAATGCGACCGACCTCTCCAACCAAATCCCCAAAACGATGAAACGGTTACTTCTTGGCTGAGGGTTTCTCCAGCGTACTTGCAAGCTTCGTCAGTTGGTAGGAAACCGTCACGGCAATGCTTGTGATGATAACCGCATATAAAAGGAGGGAGATAAGTCCCGAACCGTTGGGAAGATAGGGCCGGATCACGGTATTTACGAATTCCTGGATTACGTTGTTCCAGGCAAGCGCAGCAACCAGACCGAACCCGGACGTTGACAGTGCAATCATTTGTGACAGTATTGTACGACGCAAGCTTCGATTATCCCCGCGTTTTTCTTGCATTTTTCCCGCCATAGGATTATAGTATAGCAGAAACTATGTATTCCCCACAGTTTTCCATAACCAACAAAATCCTCACACACATTGGTGTCATCGAAGCGGCCAAAGAACTCATCGAAAATGCGCCGCTGGTGCCCGCCTGGGAAGCAAAATTCCGCGAGGAGGCGATTGTCCGGACGGTACATCACGGAACGCATATCGAAGGGAATGAACTGAATTTCACCGAAGCGGAGAAGGTACTTGCGGGCGCACAAATTGTCGGAAGGGAGCGCGATATCCAGGAAGTGCTTAATTACCGGAACGTCCTGAAGTATATCGAAGGCTACAAATCGCCACAACTCAGCGATGAGACGCTCAAACACATGCACAGCCTGATAACCGACCGGATTATGCCGGAGGAAACCTGCGGCGAATTCCGGAAATCCCAGGTCGTTGTCAAAAACAGCCAGACCGGTGAAATCACCTTCCGTCCGCCACCCTCTGTGGAAATTCCATTTCTCATATCCGATTTCCTGACCTGGTTCAACGGACAGAATAAAGAAGTGCTGCATTCGGCTATCAAAGCCGGCATCACCCATTACGAACTTGTGAGAATCCATCCGTTCCTTGACGGAAACGGAAGGCTCGCACGTTCCGTTGCGACGCTATCCCTTTTTTCGGACGGATACGATATCAAGCGGTTTTTTTCGCTGGAGGAGTATTACGACCGGGAGCCCATGCAGTATTACGAAGCGCTGCAAAGCGTGGCCAAACTAGACGGAAACCTGACCTACTGGCTGGAATATTTCATCGAAGGTCTGGCTATCGAGCTCAACCGCATCAAGGAAAAAGTGAAATCCCTTTCGACGGACCTGAAGATCAAGAAGTCCATGGGCGGCCAACAGATGGCTCTTTCCGAACGGCAAATCAAGATAGTCGAATTCATCCAGGAAAACAGTTTCCTGCAGAACAAGTCGTTTTTTGAACTGTTCCCCACGATATCCGAGGATACCGTGCTCAGGGAAATCAAGGATCTTATCTCCAAGGGCATTATCCAGAAAACCGGATCGACCAAGGGTGTCCGGTATGTCCTGCATACCCAGTAAGCCGGCCGGGTCGACCTTCCCTCCTGTTGCTGTTAGAATAGGTATATGGAATTCCGTGAGCTTTCTTCCTTTTTCCAACGCCTTGAGCAGACCTCCTCACGTATCGAAATGACCAAGCAATTGGCGGCGCTGTTTAGCAAAGCATCGGTTGAGAATATCGGACAGATCTGTTTTCTTCTTCAGGGCAGGGTTGCGCCCCTGTACGATGCCGTAGAATTCGGTATCGCCGAAAAGCTTATGATCCGGGCTGTCGCACAGGCTGCGGGAGCGGACGAAGCCCGCGTTACCGCGCTGTTTAAAGAACACGGAGATTTGGGAACCGCCGCGGAAATCCTCATGGGCAAATCCAGAACTGTCCACCATATGAGCATCCGTGAGGTGTTTGCGGGGTTGACTGCCATAACCCGGGAAACCGGAGAAGGAAGCCAGGAGCGGAAGATCACGCTGCTGGCGTCGCTGTTCTCGGGCCTTGATGCGCTTTCGGTGCGATATGCTGTCCGGATTCCATTGGACAAGTTGCGGCTGGGGTTTTCGGATATGACCATCCTGGACGGCTTTTCCTGGATGCTTGCGGGTGATAAATCCCTGAGGAAGCAACTGGAGGACGCCTATAATGTCCGCCCCGATCTTTCCTATCTGGGGAGGCGCATCAAGGAGAAGGGGATCGACGGCATCCGCCACGTTTCCCCTGCAGTAAGCGCCCCCATCCTGGCAAGTTTATGTTCCCGGCTCCCAAGCGCTGCCGACATGATCCAGAAAATGGGCACGGTGGATGTGGAACCCAAGTATGATGGGGTGCGGACGCAGATCCATGTCCGGAAAGAGCACGGCGGGAAGGTGTCCGTGACGAGTTTTTCCAGAAATCTGGAGAATACGACCCAGATGTATCCTGAGCTTGAGCGCATTGCTGCCCAAATCCACGCCACCGAAGTGATCCTGGATTCGGAGGCGGTCGGATTCGATCCCGTGCACAAACGGCCGATTCCGTTCCAGGAAACAATGACCCGAAAACGCAAGCATGATATTGAGAAGGCAACGACCAGCGTTCCGCTGAAATTTTTCGTATTCGATCTGCTTTTGAAAGACGGCGAGAGCCTCATGGCAGAACCCCTGTCCCGGCGAAGGGCACTGTTGGAGAAGACGATCACGGAAGGGGATATCCTTTCGGTTTCTCCCCATATCGTTACCGATGACGTTAGTGAACTGCGTTCCTACCACGCCGCTAGATTGGCAGAGGGACTGGAAGGGGTTGTCGTAAAAAAATGGGAGAGCACGTACGAACCGGGCAGGAAAGGATTTCACTGGGTGAAGTTCAAGGAAGAGGACGGGAAGACGGGAAAACTCACAGATACCGTGGACGGGGTGGTTCTGGGGTATTACAAAGGAGAAGGGAAGCGGACCGATTTCGGGATCGGCGCGTTTCTGGTTGGTGTCCGGGACGGCGAGCGGTATGTGTCGCTCACGAAAATCGGTACCGGAGTCACGGACGCGCAGTGGCGCTCGCTCCGTTCGCAACTCGTGGCCAAGCGGGTTTCCGAGCGACCCAAGCAGTACGTCGAGCTCGCCGGCCGGCCGCTGATCGAATGGA
>CAYTIP010000015.1:8996-10013 GCA_964437805.1 uncultured Gammaproteobacteria bacterium
CAAGCAGTACGAACCGGTAGACAGGAATCTGGAGCCCGATGTGTGGGTCCATCCGTCGATGGTCGTGGAAATCGCAGCCGACGATATTACCGTTTCACCGATCCATCGTGCCGGGTACGCACTCAGGTTTCCGCGGCTTGTACGCATCCGCACGGATAAGGGACCAAGAGAAGTAACGACCGTATCGGAAATCCGCGATATGTACAAGAACCAAACGAGCATCCGCTAGGAATCAAACATATGACGATTGTGGATATACTGCTGTTTTTTGGGGCCGCACTGCTTCTTGCATGGTCGGCCAATGCCATCGTCCAGGCCACAGCGTATATCGCCCGAAAACTGACAATTAAGAGTTTCATCATGGGATTCCTTGTCCTGGGGTTTGCGACTACGGTGCCGGAAATGTTCGTCGCATTCCAGGCGGTAGCCGACGGTGTGCCGTCACTTGCAATCGGCAATCTCCTTGGCGGGTCGATTCTCCTTCTTACATTGGTTATGGGGGGAGGGGCGATTTTCCTTAAGCGGATTATTCTGGATCACGGCATGACGAGACAGGATATTTTCCTGTCGACGGTTATTATCGGCCTTCCGTGCATTCTTCTCTGGGACGGTGCGCTCACCCGTGTCGAAGGCGTAATTCTCATTCTTTCCTATATTATTCACGTGGTTATCATCAATCGGGAACAGCACGTGATCACCAGCGTCGAAAAAAACGCAAACCGGCTGAAGCACCCATTCCACGTGTTGGTTTTAAGTGTTGCCGGATTCGTGGGTTTAGCCGTGTCAACCAGATATATTGTCGTAACTTCCGAACGGATCGCCACTATGTTTGCCATCCCGCCGTTTGTCATCGGATTATTCCTCATCACCCTGGGAACAAATCTCCCTGAACTGACGCTTGTCGCGGGCGCAATCATCCACAAGAAGCGGGATCTGGCATTCGGCGACGTACTGGGGAGTGCGGTGATCAACACCCCGCTTCTGGGCATTATCGCGGCAATATCCCCGTTTTCCATC
>CAYTIP010000016.1:0-9857 GCA_964437805.1 uncultured Gammaproteobacteria bacterium
GCACGCCATGAACGCACACTGGTGACTACACTCACCAAACGGATGGCGGAGGATCTTGCCGACTTCCTCAAAGAACGGGAAATCCGCGTCCAGTACCTGCACGCCGACGTTCTCACCATCGAACGTACGGATCGGCTGGCGTCACTGAGGAAAGGCGAGTTCGATGTCATCGTGGGGGTCAATCTCCTTCGGGAGGGACTGGATTTGCCGGAGGTTTCTCTTGTCGCGATCCTGGATGCGGACAAAGAAGGATTCCTCCGCAGCAGGACAAGCCTGATCCAGACCATGGGGCGTGCGGCGCGGCATGTGAAGGGCCAGGTGATTCTGTATGCGGATACCCAGACCGCCTCCATAAACGCGGCAATCGGTGAAGTCAGACGACGGCGGGAAATCCAGATGGCATTCAACAGGAAACACGGAATAGAACCCAAAACCATCGTCAAGCCGATCCGGGATGCCCTTATCGATCTCACGAACAAAGCAGCGGAACCCAAAAATGTCATGGATCTTATCGGTGCGGAAGCCTCAGAATTCGATAGCCTTACCCCGAAGGACAAACAGGCGACGATCAAGCGATTGCGCGTCCAGATGACCAAAGCCAGCAAGGATCTCAATTTCGAACTGGCCGCCTCCATCCGGGACCTCATCACCCGCTTGTCCGGCTAATAACCCATCCACAACGCTCTACCTTGGGGTAGTGGGAATTGCACGACGGGATTGGTATAATGGAGGATCGTCCAACCGCAATGATCGGGGGGAGAACGCTATGGAACACACGAGTATCACCATCAAAGGAGCCCGGCAGCACAACCTGAAAAATATCTCGCTGCAGCTTCCCAAAAACGCACTGATCGTCTTCACCGGCGTGTCCGGTTCGGGCAAATCCTCCCTTGCGTTCGACACAATCTATGCCGAAGGGCAGAGGAGATATGTCGAATCGCTTTCCTCCTATGCCAGGCAATTCCTTGGTATCATGGATAAACCGGACGTGGAAAGCATCGAGGGATTGTCTCCTGCCATTTCCATCGACCAGAAATCAACATCCCATAATCCCAGATCTACGGTTGGGACGACAACGGAGATCTACGACTATCTCCGGCTTCTATACGCGCGGGTCGGCCATCCGCACTGTCCCAAATGCGGCAGGGAGATCTCCAAGCTGTCCACGGACCAAATCGTCGAACAGATTCTCACGAAAGGCAGGGAGTACCTTGCCGAAACAAACAGGAAAATCTGGCGGTTCTCTATCCTGTCTCCCGTTGTCCGTGACCGCAAGGGAGAATTTTCGGATCTTCTGGAAAACCTGCGCACGAAGGGATTCCGGTATGTGCGTATCGACGGAAAGGTGTTTTCGATCCAGGAACAGATCGTGCTTCTTAAAACGAATAAACACTCCATCGATGTCATCATCGATTCGATGAGTGCGGATACGACCATCCTTCGGGACGATGAGTCACGCCAGGAGCTCAAAAAGCGCGTGAGCGAAGCCGTGGAGCAGGCAACGGATCTTTCCTCCGGACTCGTGTATCTGGGGACGATCGAGGACCCGGGATTCTCGCTCCCCGAGAAACCCAAAACCATCATCGATACGATCTACTCCGAGCAGTTTTCCTGTCCAGTGTGTGGTATCTCAATGCCCGAAATCGAACCGAGGACGTTTTCGTTCAACACGCCCCATGGCGCGTGTCCCACCTGCAGCGGTATCGGATCCGTTTCGTCCATCGATGCGCAACTGGTCGTTAACCCCCAGCTTTCTATTTCCGAGGGCGGTATCCTGCCGTTTGCGAAGATGTTTTTCCACGACACCTGGTTTTCGCGTGTCGTCACACATGTGTGCGAAATCCATGGTATCGACATGAGAACGCCGATCCAGCGCATGCCGAAAAGACAATTGGACATTCTGCTGTCGGGAACCGGTGATACGCTCTATACCGTTCCTGGGACGAACCGGTTCGGCGAGAAAACGGTTATCCACGAAACCTTCCCCGGACTCATGCACGAACTCAAGCGCAGATATAAGGAATCCACATCGGATTTCGTCCGTTCCGAAATCGAGAAATACATGCGCAGCGAACAGTGTCCGGACTGCAAGGGAACGCGCCTGAAGAAGGAAAGCCTGACGGTCACCATAGATGGGTTTTCCATAAGCGACATTACCGCACTTTCCATTACGGATGCCGTTGCGTGGTTTTCGGGGCTCAACACACCGGAATCCCTGATCCTGTCTGCAACCGAACGGATTATCGGTACGCCCATCATCAAGGAAATCATTAGCCGCCTCATGTTCCTCAACAACGTCGGACTGGAATATCTCACTCTGGACCGCGCGTCCGCATCGCTCTCCGGCGGGGAAGCCCAGCGCATCCGTCTCGCATCACAGATCGGTTCGGGCCTCTCGGGCGTGCTGTACATCCTGGACGAACCTTCCATCGGCCTGCACCAAAAAGATAATCGGAAACTCATCCAAACGCTTGTGCACCTCCGGGACCTGGGCAACACGGTAATCGTCGTCGAACACGACCAGGAAATGATGCTGGAAAGCGACCATCTCGTCGACTTCGGTCCGGGAGCAGGGGATGCGGGCGGTACGGTGATCGCCCAGGGGACACCCAAGGAAGTGATGGAAGATCCCAATTCGGTGACAGGCAAATACCTGTCGGGGAAGAAGGTCATCAAACGCTCGTTCCATCCGACCCTCCCGAATGTCAAGCAGAGCACGCTGGGAAATCTCACCATTGTAGGCTGCACCCAGCATAACCTGAAGAACGTCACCGCATCCTTCCCTCTGGGCAAATTCATCTCGGTTACCGGTGTGTCCGGCTCGGGGAAATCCTCCCTGGTCGTGGATACGCTCTACGGAGCACTCGTCCAGCATACCAATCCGATGACGAAAGTGGTTCCCGGCGCGTTCAAACGACTGGAAGGCGCCGAACAGATCGACAAGGTGATTCTCATCGACCAGTCTCCGATCGGCAGGACTCCCCGCAGTAATCCGGCAACGTACACGGGGCTCTTCACCTACATCCGCGACCTCTTCTCCATGCTTCCGGAAGCCAGATCCCGCGGATTTACGACCGGACGTTTTTCCTTCAATGTCAAAGGCGGAAGGTGCGAAGCATGCGAAGGCGAAGGACAGAAAAAAATCGAGATGCAGTTCCTCTCGGACGTCTACGTGACCTGCGATGTCTGCAAGGGATCAAGATACAACAGCGAAACACTCGAGGTGCTGTATAAGGGGAAAAATATCGCCCAGGTGCTTAACTTCACCGTGGACGAGGCGGTCGAACTCTTCCGCAACCACACGACACTTGCGGAAAAACTCAAAACGCTCCACGATGTCGGATTGGGATACATGCATCTGGGACAGCCTGCTACGACACTCTCCGGCGGAGAAGCCCAGCGGGTGAAACTGGCAACGGAATTGTCCAAGCGCTCAACCGGACACACGGTATATATCCTGGATGAACCAACCACCGGGCTCCATTTCCACGATCTGGAGAAGCTGCTTTCCGTATTCGAACGTTTGATTCATGCCGGAAATACTGTTATTGTAGTTGAGCATAACCTGGATATCATCAGGAACGCCGACTGGATCATCGACATGGGGCCGGACGGTGGCGATAAGGGGGGTGCGATCATCGCCACAGGTACGCCCGATGCGATTGCCAAAAACGGCAATTCCTACACGGGTATGTATCTATGATGAAGGATCGTATTCTGACCCTCATTGGCCTTCTTCTGTTCTTCCTTATCCCGCAGCCCATCCGTGCGGCGGATTTCACTGCCGATTACGACATCGACTATGCGGTTTCCCCGACGGGTACGACGATCGTTACCCAGAAAGTATCCCTTACCAACAACAAGACGAACCTCTATCCCAGACAATACGCCATCGTCCTGGATACCCAGCGCATCAAGAACGTCATTGCCTATGACAGTAAAGGAATGATCTCCCCGACGATCAACCAGAACGACGGCAAAACGGAAATTACCCTGAAATTCAACGACCAGGTCGTCGGCATGGGGAAAACCATGCAGTTTGAACTGCGCTACGAGCAGGCCGACATCGCCCAGAAGCACGGAAATATCTGGGAAGTGAATATCCCTGGCATCGAAAACGACCCGGCGATCGGCATGTACACGGTGTCCCTCCGGACGCCACCGAGTTTCGGCAGCACGGCCTATCTTAAACCCGCGCCCGCTTCAGGCAGGAAATGGGTGAAGCACCAGATGGTGCAGGGAGGTATCAGTGCCGCGTTCGGGGATAAGCAGGAATTCACAGCGGAGTTGTATTACGACCTGGAAAACACCAAGCTGACCGACGCACTCTACGAGATCGCTCTTCCTCCGGATACGGCATTCCAACAGATCCAGATCCAATCCATCGAACCCAAACCCAAGGAAACGAAACTGGATGCCGACGGGAACTGGGTTGCGGTGTATGAATTGGCGGGAAGCCAGAAACTGCGTGTGCTTGCCAAACTTGCCATTGCCACCTATATCAAGCCCCGCAGTGATTTCAAAACCAACCCGATCATCCCGACCGACTACACCATCGCCCAGCCGTTCTGGGATATCCAGGATCCCGTCATCCAGAAACTCGCCACCCAGTATAAAACCCCGCGCCAGATATTCGATTTCGTGGCCAATACGCTCACCTATAATTACAATCGGACCGGCGAGGCATACAAGCGTTACGGCTCCCGCGAAACACTGAAGAATCCCAAGGACGCGCTGTGTTCGGAATTTACCGATTTGTTCGTCACGATGGCACGCGCAGCCGGGATCCCTGCCAGGGAATCCGTGGGGTATGCGTACACGACCGACGCCAAACGACGCCCGATAACTGTCTACGGTGACGTCCTGCATGCATGGCCGGAATACTTCGATGAAACGCGCGGACTGTGGATTCCCGTAGATCCCACCTGGACGAAAACCACCAAGGGCGTAGACTACTTCGACACCCTGGATTTCAACCATATTGCATTCGTGCTCCACGGGCATGAAAGCGACTATCCGTATCCGGCCGGATCATTCAAGCAGGGATCGATACCCAAGAAGAACGTGACGGTAAACTTTGCCGAGAAATCCATGAAAAACGAAAAACAGACACTGAATACGTCTATTTCCATTCCCAAGAGCATTCCGCTTGGGTCATTGCTGGAGGGATCGGTGACCGTCCAGAATACTTCCGGCATATCGGTCAGCGACGTAGAAATTTCGATTCATGCCGAACCGTTCATCTTCGATACGACAAAAAAGGAATCCTACATCCCGCCCTACGGAACGGTCAATATCCCGGTTTCCATCCAGACCAGCGGCATCATCCCCAGAACAAAAGGAAAAGTTACGGTGACGACAAACGGCGATATCACCACGACCTACTATGATCTGGAGCCTCAGTATAAGCTGCTTATCCCGGGAGGATTGGTACTTCTGGGATTCCTCATCTTTCTATGGACCCTCTTCAGGAAACGCTAACACACCTCCCGCATACACCCGGCGTCTACCTGTACCGGGATGCGGAAGGGACGGTCGTGTATGTAGGGAAAGCCAAGGACCTCTTCAACCGGGTCCATCAGTACTTCACCGATCCGCGTCTGTTGCCCGAAAAGACCCGCCAGCTGCGCAAGGTCATCAATAGCATTGAAACCGTACAGGTCGCGTCGGAATTCGATGCGCTGCTCCTTGAAGCCAAACTCATCCGCCACTATACGCCCAAATACAACAGCATCGCCAAGGACGACAAAAGTCCCATCTATATCGTCATCAAACCAACCGCATTCCTGCCAGTTGTCGTACTGGATCGGAAATCCAAACTGAAGGACGCGCCGGAAGGGGAGTACTTCGGACCCTTCCCCTCACGACGCATCGCCCAGCGGCTTCTCAGAACACTGCGAAGATCCATTCCGTTCTGTCAGGAAGTACGGCAAACCGGAAGTGCCTGTTTTTACCGGCATCTCGGGTTGTGCAATCCCTGTCCGGGACAGATCGCGGGAATTACGGATACACAGGAAAAACAGCACATGAGACGACGCTATCTCATGTCCATCCAGCGCCTCAAGTGGGTGCTTTCCGGCAGATCCAAGGAAACGATTCAGTCCATGGAACGGGAAATGCGGGAAGCGTCCGATGCCCAGCGCTTCGAAGACGCCGGACGGCTGCGTGATCAGATCCAATCGCTGCTTGTAAGTATCCATACCCGCTATGACCCGTTTGCATTCGAGGCCACGGACCAGCTGGAACGGAGCCCCAATGATCAGACCGAGAATCTCCAGGCAGTGCTGAAGCGGTACTATCCGCAGCTCGGGAACCTCGCGCGTATCGAATGCTACGATATGTCCACGTTCCAGGGCAGCGCATCGGTGGGATCCATGGTCGTGTTCATTGAAGGGATTCCCCATACGGATCTTTACCGGAGATTCCGGATCAGAACTACAGCCAACCGGTCCGATGTGGATATGATGCAGGAAGTCATTATCCGGCGCCTGAAGCATACGGAATGGGAATATCCGGACCTCCTGGTTGTGGACGGTGGCAAACCGCAGGTTGCGGCAATACGCCGGATCCTGACCGAACACTCCCTCCCAATACCCCTTATCGGCCTGGCCAAACGGTTTGAACGGATCGTCGTCCCGTCAGGGAGTGAATTCGCCGTGATTTCCGTACCGCTGTCGAATCCTTCGATCCAGATTCTCCAGCGGATCCGGGACGAAGCCCACCGATTTGCCAATGCGTACCATAAGACACTGCGCAGTGCCGCATTCGTCGGCAGGAAGTCACGACAGACGACCTCGCCTCCCAAACCGGCGAAAGAGACGCAGGCGTGATCCTGCAGGCATGGAGAGTTGCAAACAGTAGTCCGTCGCGTATATCATAAGCACTATGAAATCCCTGATCAGGAGTTTACTGTTCCACGCCTTCGCGCTCTGGCTGACGACCCAGATCGTACCGGGTATCACCGTGGGCGGCGGATGGCAGGGAATCCTTATGACGGCAGTCGTCCTGTCTCTCCTCATGCTCCTGGTCAAACCGCTTCTGAAAATTCTCTTTATTCCCATCAACTTCATGACCTTCGGACTGCTCTCCTGGGCCGTGAATGTAGTGGTCGTCTATCTGCTCACGTTCCTGGCGCCCGGCGTCCATGTGAACCCGTGGACCTATCCGGGTGCGGAGTTTTCCGGATTCGTCATCCCACCGATGCAGATTTCCTATCTCCTGTCGCTCACTCTCGTCACGGTTTCAATCGCACTTATAACCAATATACTTGACCATGTCAGCCAATAAACCGCCTATGATACCCAAAGAACGGAAAAAACGCATCGTATGCATCGGTGGAGGAACGGGTACGTTCGTGACGCTCAAGGGACTCAAAACCTTCAATCAGCATCTGTCGGCCATCGTTTCCATGAGCGACTCCGGTGGAAGCAACAAACGGATCCGCGACGAATTCGGTCTCTTACCCACATCGGATCTGAGGCAGTGCCTGGTCGCCCTCTCGGACGAAAACGGCGGCGTAGGAATCATGCGGAAACTCTTCATGTACCGGTTCGAAAAAGGGGAGGGGATCAGCGGCATGACATTCGGCAATCTCTTCATGGCAGCCCTCACGGACATCATGGGCTCCCAGAAGGATGCGTTTGAGCAGACCAGTAAGATTCTCCGGATCCGCGGCTCGGTCATACCCGTCTCCTATACCGACACCAATCTCGTGGCAACCTACGAAGACGGATCCGTAGAGCACGAGGAGCACTTTATCGACGAACCGCGTCACGACGGGACGCTCAAGATCACGAATATCCGTCTGGAGCCGGAAGCAACAGCCAACCCCAAGGCGGTCGAGGAAATCCTGAAGGCGGACCTCATCGTTCTGGGCCCCGGTGACCTGTTTACCAGCATTTTGCCCAACCTGATTATCGGAGACATCCGGGATGCCTTGGGGAAAACAAAGGCGAAAATCGCCTACATTCTCAACCTAATGACCAAGTACGGCCAAACGTATAACTTCAGCGCCCTGGATCATGTAAAAACACTGGAATCCTACATTGGCCCGTGCGTGGATATCGTGCTGGCAAATACGACGCCGATTCCGGAAGCAGCGCTTGACGTCTACGCCAAGTACAAGGAATACCCGGTTGCCGACAATCTGGGCACGGATTCGGGATATCAGGTCATTCGCACGGACCTCATCAGCTCGTCGGTCGTGGAGAGATCCTCGACGGACAAACTGGTCCGTAGCCTCATACGCCATGATAGTGATAAACTTGCATCAGTGCTCATGCAGACACTGGAGGATACCGTCGTATGAAACCATTCTTTCTTGCCATTCAATTGTTTGTCGCCATCGGCCTCATCGCCCTCATTCTTCTGCAAAACAGCAAGGGGGGCCTGCAGGCTCAGATGGGAGGCGCGGATTTCTACCGGACCAAGCGCGGAGCGGAACGCGCGGTATTCAGCCTGACGATTATCCTGGCCGTCGTGTTTTTCCTGGTGACGATTCTCAACGTATTTCTCATCCGGTGAACGGCTGACGGATTCCTATGTCGTTGTTCAAACGCAGCAGATTTTTCTACTGGTTTATCCTGGAGCTTGCCAAGAAATACCGGCGTCAAATTTCCTTCGGGTTACTGTTCGGATGCATCTCTCTGGTGATCTTCCGGCAATTCCTCCTCCCGTTCTACGCAGCCCGCGCCAAACAGACCGACTACATCGGCATCATCGGCGATTACACAGTCGCAACCCTTCCCGAATCGATTCTCCGGCAGATCAGTTTCGGTCTCACGCAGGAAGATGAATCGGGTGCGGTTTCCCCAGGTCTTGCTTCCGCCTGGGAGGCGACCGACAGCGGGAAGACGTACAAATTCCGAATTCACGGAAACATGGTCTGGCATGACGGAACGAAGGTAACGATCGACGACATCAACTACAACATCAAGGACGTATCCGTCACCAAAACGCCGCCCGACACCATCACCTACCATCTCCCGATGTCCTACAGCCCGTTCCTTACGGTCGTTTCCCGGCCGATATTTAAAAAAGGTCTGGTGGGCTATGGCCCGTACTTCGTGTCCAGCCTGTTGTTCAAGGGCGGATCGTTCCTCAGCCTCACGCTTGCCTCCAACGACGACCGGAAAGTAAACAGGCTGTACAAATTCTACAAAACGGAAAACCAGGCAATCCTTGCGTACAAACAGGGGGAAGTCGATAGCATTCAGGGTCTCCTTTCCCTGGACGAATCCCTCAGTAAATGGCCCAATTCCACAGCCAGTTCAGATATCAATTACAACCGGATGGTCGCCATTTTCTTCAATATGAAGGACCAGCTATTGCAGGAGAAATCCCTCCGGCAGGCATTGGCATACGGCATCCCGGACCTGGGAGAGGAACGTGCGTATTCGCCGATCGGAAAAACATCCTGGGCGTATTCCGACGAGGTGAAGCAGTTTCCGTTTGACGTCAAACAAGCCAAGAAACTGCTGGACAACTCAAAAGTCGGCACATCGTCCGCAACGCTCACACTCCACACGTTCTCTCCCTACGCCAGACAGGCAGAAACAATCGCAAAAGCCTGGACAGAATTGGGACTGAAAACCGAGGTGAAAATCGAAAACACGGTCCCATCTTCCTACCAGGCACTCCTAACCGCGCGGGACATCCCAAAAGATCCTGACCAGTACGCATTCTGGCACTCAACGCAGCAGTCAACCAACATCGGCAATTACTCAAACCCGAAAATCGACAAACTTCTGGAAGACGGCAGGGCACAAACCGACCAGGAAGAGCGGCTCAAACTCTACGTCGATTTCCAGAAGCGCCTGGTGGACGATACGCCGGCGATTTTCCTCTACTACCCCAAC
>CAYTIP010000017.1:0-9786 GCA_964437805.1 uncultured Gammaproteobacteria bacterium
CTCCGAACCCTTGCCAGACTCATGATGCAGAAAAGCGACAACACGGCAGCGTACGTCCTGGGGAGACAGGTCATCGGGTTCCCCAAACTCCAGACGATCATCGAATCCTGGGGACTGTCCCAGACGGATATGGAAAACAATACGACGTCCAATGCGGATATGGCTTCCCTCATGGACAAGATGTACCGCGAGAAACTCGTGAACAAATCCCTCACCCTGGAAATGCTCTCGTTCCTCACCAATGGGGAACTGGAAGACCGGATACCCGCGCAACTCCCCAAGGATGCGAAGACCTACCACAAGACGGGAAACGCGGTCCATGCCATCCATGATGTAGGAATCGTCGTGGGACCCAAAACCACGTACTATATCGGCATGTTTACGGCAGATGTGCCCGATGAGGCGCAGGCGACACAGATGCTGGCGACGGTTTCAAACGTCGTCTATGACTTCATGAAGGACTGAGCGCTGCCTATGCGGACTTTTTGGGCTTGGGCTGTCTGGTGAGCGCGACCTTCAGGACTTCGTCCATGTGCTCCACGAATTTGAACGTCAGATCCTTCGTGACGCTCTTGGGAATGTCCTCCAGGTCCTTTTCGTTGTTCTTGGGCAACATGACGGTCCTGATCCCGGCGCGGTGTGCGGCGATGACCTTCTCCTTCACGCCGCCGATCTCCAGCACTCTCCCCCGGAGGGTAATTTCCCCGGTCATGGCGACTGCGCGTTTGGCCGGAATCTTCGTGAGTGCGGAAACCAGTGCCGTCGTGATGGCAGCGCCCGCAGACGGTCCGTCCTTGGGAACGGCGCCTTCCGGCACATGGATATGGACGTCCAGTTTCTGGAAGAACGTATCTGCCAGTCCGAACCGGTTGTGCCTGCTTCTCACATAAGAAAGGGCGGCCTGTGCCGATTCCTTCATGACGTCGCCCAGCTGTCCGGTAAGGGTCAGCGACCCTTTGCCGGGCATGAGCGCGACTTCGATGAAGAGGATTTCGCCTCCCGCTTCCGTCCACGCCATGCCGGTGGACATGCCGACCTCGTCCTTCTTTTCGGCCAGAATCGAGGAGAACTTGTACGGTCCCAGGTATTTGGGAAGGTCGTCCTTGCCGATCGCGAATTTCCTTTCCTTGTTGGCGTCATCGGCGATTTTGCGGGCGACTTTCCGGAAGATGGCGGACGTTTCCCGCTCGAGGCTCCGGACTCCGGCTTCCCGCGTATACCGGCGGATGAGCTGGTAGAACGCATCATCGCTCATGGACACCGTGGCCTTGGGTACACCGTGGATGCCCCGCTGTTTCTCAAACAGGAAATCCTTGGCGATATGGAACTTTTCCTCTTCCGTGTATCCGGGGAAGTGGATGATCTCAAGCCGGTCACGAAGGGCCGGGGGAATGGTATCCAGCACGTTGCAGGTCGTGATGAAAAAGACGTCCGAGAGGTCAAACGCCACATCCAGGTAATGGTCGGAAAATGCGTAATTCTGCTCCGGATCCAGTGCTTCCAGAAGTGCCGCAGACGGATCGCCGCGGAAGTCCGCTCCCACCTTGTCGATCTCGTCCAGCATGAACACCGGATTCTTCGTTCCTGCCTGTTTGATTCCCTGGATGATGCGTCCCGGCATGGCGCCCACATAGGTTCTCCGGTGTCCGCGGATCTCCGCTTCGTCCCGGATGCCGCCCAGGGACATCTTCACGAATTTTCTGCCGATGGAACGGGCAATGGATTTGCCGATGGACGTTTTCCCCACACCGGGAGGACCCACGAAACACAGAATGGTCGGTGCGCTCTTCCCCTTATGTTTGGATCCTTTTGTCGTTGGCGGCGTTTTCTCATCCTTCTTGTCTTCCGCATACTCGGACCGGAGTTTCATGACAGCCAGGTACTCCAGAATCCGTTCCTTGATCTTCGTTAACCCGTAATGGTCTTCGTTGAGCACGGCTTCCGCATCCTTGATGAGGACGCTGTTGGGGCTGGACGTGTTCCACGGAAGTTCGACAAGCGTTTCCAGGTAGGTCCGGACGTAGGAAGTTTCGGGATTGTACTGGGACATCTTGGCCAGTCGTGTCAGCTCCTTGTCGACCTTTGCCTTCACGTCCTCGGGCATGCCGGCTTTCCGAATCTTGTCCCGCAGTTCCTTGATGTCCTTGTCGTCGTCATCATCGCCCAGTTCCTTCTCGATCGTCTTGATGCGCTCCCTGAGCACCTGCTCCTTCACGTTCTTGTCGAATTTCTCCTGCGTTTTGGTGGCGATGTTCTGTTCGATTTCCAGAACCTTAATTTCATGGGCGAGGTATTCGGCTTCCTTTACCAGCCGGTCCTTCACGAAACTCATCTCCAGGAGTTCCTGCCGTTCCCGGGGCTTGAGATCCAGGATGGAGGCAAACTGGTAGGAGACCGTAAGTGGGGTACTGCCGGACATGATGTTCATGAACGTGAGGAAGTCTATGGTCTTGCCGATCTTCACGGCTCTGCGCAGTTCGGTAACCAGATGGTTGGTGAGTGCCTGCATCTCATCGTCTTCCATGCTGATATCCACGACCTCGCGGGCTTTCGCGACGAAGAAGGGGTCGATCGTTTCAAACGAATCCACTTCGATTTTCGTCAAGCCCCGCACGAGGGCGTTGATCTCCCCTTCGTTTTTCATCATCTGGACGATTTCCCCGACCGTACCGATTTTGTACAGGTCAGACGGTGCGGGATCATTGATGCTGGTGTTCCGTTGCATGATGAAGATGACGCGCTTGCCGGTCGTCTGTGCCGCATCGATGGCGGAAACGGACCGCTGTCTGCCGAAGGTGAGGATCATTTCGGTTCCGGGGAATACGACGCCATCCCGAATCGGAACGACGGGGAGAATCATGTCCTGTTGCGTGTAAAGATCTGCCATAGATTATTGGATAAAAGAAACCGATTCGTACCGATTAGCAGTCCATTATAATAAGTGCTAATCCCAATGTCAATCGCGTTAGCGGAACGTTTGGATAAAGGCGTCACGATGGGGTATTCCCATCGGCGACCGGGTCAGCGGGGAGGCGGACAACCCCTTGCGGTCTTCCAGCGTATCCATGGTTTCGTCCCGGAATACGCCGATCGGGATGCGGTCACCCCACTCCATGGATGCGGCCAGTCCGGCCGTCAGGCTGGGAGGCACCGATTCCATGGGGTAGATGCGCTTCCGGAGCCAGTCATACGTATGCACCTTGTCAAAGGTCACACACGGCTGGAGAACATCCACGACCGAAAATCCCTTATGGGTGATGGCACGTGCCAGAAGATCCGTGAGTTGCGGGATGTTTCCGGCAAATCCCCGCGACACGAATGTCGCTCCAGCAATCAGGGAAAGTGCGATCGGATTGACCGAGGGCTCCATGGATCCCTCCGGCGTGGACTTGGTGACCATCCCCTTTTCGGCGGTAGGGGAGGCCTGTCCGGTCGTGAGACCATAGACTTCGTTGTCGTGGATGATGACGGTGATATTAGGATTGCGCTTGGCGGCGTGGAGAAAGTGGTTCCCTCCCTCCCCGATGCAGTCCCCGTCCCCGGTCACGGCAATCACATTCAGGCCGCTGTTTGCCAGTTTGATCCCCTGTGCCACCGGAAGCGCGCGCCCATGCAGTCCTTCGACGCCGTACACATGCATCCAGTCCCGCATGTTACCATGACACCCGACCCCGTAGACGATGACCGTATTGTGGTTAAAGAGCTGCAGTTTGACCAGTGCACTCTTGAGGGCCATCCAGATACCGTAGTTGCCGCACCCGGGGCACCAGGTTGGCTTTACCGACGTCTGATATTCTTCCAGTGTAACCATAGGATTATTTCCCTCCGCCGACTGCTTTAACGATTTCCTCCGGGAACCATTCCCTGCCGTCGTTTTTGAGCATTGTTTCCGCAAGCGGCAATCCCGTTTCCATGCGCAGGTATTTGGCAAGCTGGCCAGTGCCGTTCTGTTCAAGGACGACCAACCGCTTTTCCTTTTTGAGTAGCTCTCCGACTTTCGCCCCGTCCAGCGGGTATACCCAGGTGAAATGCAGACAGGAGACGGATATCCCCTGCTGTTTGAGGAATTTCATGGCTTCCAGAACCGGTCCTTTGGTCGATCCGAACGTAACGAAGGTGATACTGCTGTCGGCATCCCCGTAGCGCGTGGGAAGCGGCGCTTCCCGTTTCATAGCTTCCAACTTCTTCATCCGTTTGGCTGCCATCCGTACACGCATCCCACTGTCTTCGGTCGTGAATCCCTGTTCGTCATGCTCGTAGGAATTGGTGATGAATAACCCGTCCTTCTGCCCGGGGACACTCCTGGGAGAAATGCCGTCGGCAGCCGACAGATCATAGCGCTTGAAATTTGCTGGCATCGCGTCATCATTCACGCGCTTGCCGGGAACCGGCGGTTTGGGATCGGCAAATACGGATGCGGAAACGCACCACTGGTTTTCGTTGAGGTATTTGTCCGTGAGGACGAATACCGGCGTCTGGTACTGTTCGGCCAGGTCAAACGCTTGCTTGGAGAGTTGGTAGCTTTCGGCGACATCCCCGGGAGCCAGGATGATGCGGGGGAATTCCCCATGACCGGAAAACATGGCAAAGAGCAGTTCTCCCTGTTCGGTATAGGTAGGCATACCCGTTGCCGGACCGGGACGCATCCCCAGATCGATGACGACAGGTACTTCCGTGATTCCCGCCAGGGATACGCCTTCCACCATGAGGGCAAATCCGCCGCCGGACGTGGCAACCATACTCCGTACGCCGCTGATAGCAGCACCAAGAGCCATGTTTATACCTGCAATTTCATCTTCCGGCTGAACATAGGTGATTCCCAGCTCCTTTTCATGGTCGGCGAACAATCCGATGAGCGCATTGATGGGAGTCATGGGGTAAATCGCAGCGAATTTCATCCCGCCGTCGATGGCACCGATGCCAACCGCTTCGCTTGCATTCATGATGAGCTGGTTACCGTTGCCGGTAGCAGGAGCGAGATGGTAGGTGTCTTTGGTGAATCCGCTTTTGACCGCGTCAAATCCCGCTTTGGCCAACTGGATGTTTTCATCGATCACCTGCTCACCTTTCTTTTCGAACTGGGTCGTGATGACGTCGGAAAGATACGAAAGGTCAACGCCAAGAAGTGCAATCGTCGCTCCCAGGGCCACCGTATTTCTCATGACGGCATCCCCCTTCTTCTCGTTTACGATCTGGGTCATGGGAATTGCGATGAAGTCGACTGGCACGGGGAGCTTGAAGTCCTCCTGGCTGGCATCCTTGGGGTCGAATATGACGATGCTTCCTTCGTGCAGTTCTGACGCATGGAAGGCAACCGTTTCCTTGTTGAGGGCAACCAGGATGTCCAGGGACTGCCGGAGTGCATCAAAGGGCGCAGTGCCGATCCCTACCGTAATTACATTGTGGCCGCCGCGGATGAGGGATGGGTATTCGTTGGCTGCGACCGTATGATACCCATGGCGGGCAAACGCCCGTGAGAGCATCGTTCCGGCTGCCATGATGCCGAATCCGGCTTCACCCCCGATTTTCCAGGATACGTAATCTTTCATACTTTCGACGCGGCATTAGGGAAAGACCTGCTTTCCGGTTTCGTTGTCGATAATGGTGATGGCGGCAACCGGACATCCCTTCGCCGCATTGATGAGTGCCTCATCCGTCTCCTGATCTGCCGAGTCCAGGATAATCGCCTTTGCCTCATCGTCCAGCGCCCATGCCTTGGGAGCAAGCGCGACACAGGTCGCCGCTCCGATGCACGTGCCCCGGTCGATCTTCATCGTATATTTCCCGACTTTCCGGATTACTTTCGGATCATTGTCGTCCATAGGGTTCCACTATACCATTCAGGCCTTTTTCCATTCAAGGATGCATTTTTGGATAGCTTCCAATGGAAGGAGTGCGCACGAAACGCGGGAGGGGGTAAGTGGTGTGGCAAGAAGCGCCGTCACGTCATCCAAAGACAGTTTCAATACTTCCGCGATCTGCTTCCCCTTCACCGAATCCGTGAGAAGCGACGCGGACGCCTGGCTGATGGCGCATCCTTCCCCCGAGAACCGGACATCCGAAACACGCGTTTTCGAAGGGTCAAAAGCAAGCTCGAGCGTAATCTTGTCCCCGCAGGCAGAATTGAACAGCGTAACGCTGTGGTCCGGATGAGGGAGGTGTCCGAAATTATGGGGATGCTTGTAATGATCCAGGATTTCCTGACGGTAGATGTCCATACCAGTTAGCGGAACCGGGCGCTGATGGCTTGGATACCCGATACCAGCGCGTCCACATCCTCGTTCATATTGTATATATTAAAGGAAGCGCGAACGGTTGGTCCGATCTTCAGGTACTCGTGGAGCGGCATGGCGCAGTGGAACCCTACCCGCACACAGACATTGTCTTCGTTGAGCATCTGGGCAACATCGTGGGGATGGATACCGTCCATCCGGAATGCCAAGACGCCGCCGCGCAGCTCCATATCCGACGGCCCGTAGACCGTAACGCCCGGCACCGCACCCAGTTTGGTATAGGCATAGCCCGTGATTTCCTTCTCATGCTTGCGTACATTATCCATCCCGATCTTCATGAGATATTCCGCGGCTGCGCCGAACCCGAATGCGCCTTCGATATAGGGTGTCCCCGCCTCAAACCGGTGCGGCACATCGTTGAACAGTGTCGTCAATTCATGCACTTCCCGGATCATGTCTCCGCCGTAGAGAAACGGCCGCATCCGTTCCAGATGCTCCCGCTTCATCCACAACGCGCCCATGCCTGACGGACCCAGCATTTTATGGCTGGAAAACGCGATGGCATCCGCTCCCCAATCCAGGACATCCACCGGCATATGGGGCACTGCCTGGGCGGCATCAACGACGATGAGGCAGTCGGGACTCACGGACCGCACCAGCTTCACGATTTCCTTCACCGGCGGAATCGTGCCCAGCACATTGGACGCGGCGGAAAACGCAAACAGTTTCGTAGCTTTTGAAATCTTTTTGGCGATATCCCCAAGATCCAGGAGTCCCTCCGGCGTAAGATATGCAACACGGAATGTGTACCCCAGATCCTGGGCACGCTGCTGCCAGGGAACGAAGTTGGAGTGGTGTTCCAGAACCGTCGAAACCACTTCGTCACCCATACCAGCATGATCCGGAAGCCATGCGTATGCCAGGAGATTCAGACTTTCGGACGTATTTCTTGTGAACACGATCTCATTGGCCTTCGCGTGGATGAGATTGGCGACCGATTCGCGGGCCTGTTCGTACGCGGTGGTTGCTTCCTCGGAAATCGTATAGATGCCGCGGAATACGTTGGCGGTGCACTGCGTGTAGTAGGTGTTCACGGCATCGATGACCTGTCTGGGTTTGAGGGTGGTAGCCGTTGAATCCAGATATACGATGCGTTTGCCGTTAATCTTCCGGTCAAACAGGGGGAAATCCTTTTTTATTGCGTGTGCGTCAAGCATGATGGTGGAAAAAACGTATGCATTGATTATATACGTTCTCCCTGAAACGTCCATCCGTGAGATTCGAAAGGAGTGACCGGAGAAACCCGTCTGCGTACAACCGGAGCGCCTCTTCCTGGGACAGTCCACGCGTCTTGGCGTACCAAAGGATGTCCGGACTCATGGGATGAATGCTCACGCCGTGCCTGCAGCGCACCTCATGGTTGAGGATCTCCAGAACCGGACGCGTATCGACGCGGCTTTTGGCGGAAAGAAGCATGCTGTCATGCTGCTGGAATGCATCGGTTCCGCTGGCTCCGGGTGCGATGTAGATGTTCCCCTGGTAGAACACCCGGGAATCGTGGCCCACAAGGGACCGCAACCGCGACGAGCTGACGGAATCCGGTTGGGCATGAATCTGCCTGGTATATACCTCTACTTCCGCATACGCCTGGGGGATGATGATGCCAAGAAGCGATGCTTTTGCACGGCTTCCCTCCAGATTGACGGACACGGACGTACGGAGTGCTCCTGTTGCCGGAACGACAAATACGATGGTTGCCTCCTCACCGTCCCCGAGCCGATACTCGTACTCCCGGTCTTGGTCGGAAACGACGATAAGTTCATGGCGGACTGTCTTTTCCATACTTTACCCCACGGATCCTTCCATCTGGAGTGCAATGAGCCGATTCATTTCCACCGCATACTCCAGAGGCAGTTCCTTCACGATCGGCTCGATGAATCCGTTGACGATCATGGATACCGCTTCTTCGGCCGGAATTCCCCGGGATGTCAGGTAGAAGAGCTGGTCGTCGGAGATGTTGGAGACGGCGGCTTCGTGTGCAATGGCGGCGTCCGGAGCCTGGATGTCCATGGTCGGATAGGTGTCCGAGCGGGACGATCCGTCCAGTATCAATGCGTCACACTGTACGTGGCTGGAAATGCCGGTTGCCTGCGGGACGACGCGCACGAGTCCCCGGTAGGATGTCCTGCCTCCGCTCCTGCAGATGGATTTGGAAATGATGCGCGAGGAGGTTTCCGGCGCAAGGTGGACCATCTTCGCCCCGGCATCCTGAGTCTGACCCGCCCCCGCGTAGGCGATCGAGAGCACTTCGCCGTGGGATTTCCTGCCCTTGAGGTACACCGACGGATACTTCATCGTGCATTTGCTTCCCAAATTGCCGTCTACCCACTCCATCACTCCTTCCTCCTCAACCATGGCGCGCTTCGTCACGAGATTATAGACGTTCGTACTCCAATTCTGGACTGTCGTGTAGCGAACCCGCGCCCCGGGTTTGACCAGGATCTCCACGACTGCCGCATGGAGACTGTCGGTCGAATAGATCGGCGCCGTACACCCTTCGACGTAATGCACGAAACTCCCCTCGTCGGCGATGATGAGCGTCCGCTCGAACTGGCCCATCTTTTCGGCGTTGATACGGAAATACGCCTGGAGCGGCAAATCCACATGCACATTTTTGGGGATATAGAGGAAGGAACCGCCGGACCACACCGAGGAATTGAGCGCGGCAAACACGTTGTCCCCGGGCGGAACGACCGTGCCCATATATTGCTTCACGAGATCCGGATACTGCCGGAGTCCGTCGTCCATGGAGAGGAATACGACGCCCTTTCTGGATAGCGACTCCTGCATGCTTTTGTACACTACTTCGGATTCGTATTGGGCGGATACGCCGCTCAGATAGTTGCGCTCGGCTTGGGGCATGCCGATCTTCTCGTACGTATCCAGAATGGACTTGGGGAGTTCCTTCCATGACGTCACGCTCTCCCGGGTCGGTTTGAGGTAGTAGTAGATATCGTCAAAATCGATGCCCGTTAGATCCGGTCCCCAGGGAGGGAGGGATTTATTCCGGAAAATCCCGAGGCTTTTCTGCCGGAACTGCCGCATCCATTCCGGTTCCCCTTTCCGGCCGCTGATCTCGTCCACGGTACGGGAATCGAGCCCCTTCTCCACCTTAAACACGGCTTCCTCCTTATGGTGGAATCCGTATTTGTAGGATCCGACGAGCGGTTGTGTCTGTTGCATACGGGTAGCCGTTCCTTGAGGGACATCAGGTGCGCATGAGCGACCGGTATCCGTCACGGTTAATTTTGGCAATCAGCGCTTTTTTCCCTGTACTTACGATTCTCCCGTTGATGAGGACCGTAACCGTATCCACATCCACGTACCGGAGAATCCGTTCGTTATGGGTAATGAGGATGATGCCCGTGCCCTGTTTTACGAGAAGTTTCATGCCTTCCGCGATAAGCTTGAGTGCATCCACATCCACGCCGGTGTCGATCTCGTCGAAAATGGCGAACTTCGGCTTGAACATCATCGCCTGCAGGAGTTCGAT
>CAYTIP010000018.1:0-9405 GCA_964437805.1 uncultured Gammaproteobacteria bacterium
CACGCATCCGGCAGCCATCGCCTCGACGGTCGTGATACCGAAGTGTTCCATATTTCTGGGATCCGTTTCCCCGAATCCCGCCGCATGCCAGTAGATGGCGGCAGACGCATACAGATTCTTCAGTTTCCCGAAGGGAATATTCGGAATCAGCGTAACGGGCAACCCCTTGCTTCTTTGGGAAAGCGAGTCCATATAGGATTGATCACGTTCAAACAGGCTTCCCGCCAATACGAGTTTCCAGTTTTTGAGCTCACCGTTTGCGTAGCCTTTGGCAAATATATCAATGAGCGTTTCCTGCTTTTTGGCCTGGAAAACCGGACTGAATCTCCCGACCGACAGGATAATCCGCTCTTTTTTCGAAGGGGAAAATGCCGATACGTCCACCGGAGGATAAATAACCCGTGCCGCGGTACCGACGGACGGATCAAGTGCGTTTTTCGTGAATACGGAATTGCACACGACATGCCGTATCATATTCCGTTTCCACATGGGAACACGCACGGCTGGAAACGGCACCTGGAAATGGAGAATGTTTTTCTGTGCACACGATGTCGGAATACTCCCGTCACTTAAAAAAAACATACAGTCGTACTGGCTGGTAGCGAAGAGTCTGGTGACAAGGGTGCCGCCCGTAAATACGTTATCCACGACTGAAACGCGCGACAGGTCCAGATTGAACCGTTCTTCGGATTGCCGGATAATTTTGGGATCGTCCCAGAACAGCGACACGCGGTGCGACTTGCTCCAGTGGGAGGCGAGCGTGAGGATATAGCGTTCACCGCCGCTCAAACTGTCAAGGTATGGACTGAAAAATCCGATTTTCATACGTGTTTCCCCCGTTTATCGATAAGGACGGACATGCCCGTCAGTAAACCGATTCCGGCAATTGCTGCAATAATCCCGTAGGTCATGGCTGATGGCCAGTACCGGAATTCTACCGTATGCGTTCCTTTCGGGACAAAGACCGCCTGGAAATCAAAATCGGCACGCAGAAGTTCCGCAGGCTTGCCGTCCACCCAAACGCGCCATCCGCTATCGAATACCTGGGAACGAAACAGCAGTTTATCCGCCTCTGAGGATGTCGCCACTACAAGTTTGTTGGGCGAGCTCTGTTTAATGATTGCCTCCGACGGACCCTCACCCGGCATTCCCATAATGGACCGTTCCAGGACAAGCCGCTCCCTACGATCGAATTTGGAATCGAACAACGTGCGGATGATGTTCTGCGGATCCGCTTCGACTACATACCCGGATGCCATGAATACCGGTGGGAATGCTTTCACATATTCGAATACTTCGTAATGTTCATCCCTGAAACGGGATACGAACTCGTCGGGATACAGCCAGTGCGGGAAGGTCCAGACGCTTCTTCCGTCTGCCAGTTTGTGGCTTATGTACTTGACTCCCATGAGCTGCAGCGCCTGAAGACCGTAGCGCGCATTCCGGTCAAACTGGACAACGGACGGGCCTGACTGCGTTACGATGCCGTTTGAAAGACCGTTGACGAATTCGCCATACCGCCCCTGGTACATCGCATCATACCCTTCGATGAGCCCAAGTCCGTAATAGGAACCTACTTCATTACCCAGATTGCCGAACAGTTTCCCATGATCGATATTCTCTCTCAGGAAGGCAACGACTTTCGTATCCGGGAATACGAGGTTTTTCTCCCCAAACGGCATCCATTTGGAGGCAAATCTCCAGGAATCGAATGCACTGATACCGATAAGTGCTACGAAAAGCCCCGTCGCCAACCGTCTGCGGGAGATAAATCCCAATGCGCCAATGCCGGATGATGCGATCAGGAAAAGTCCGGGAAGCATGATGTTTCGTTTGGCGACAGACAACCGGTCAACCGGAAGAGGCCGGATCAGATACAGGAATCCAACGATGCAAAGGACGATCACCGGTCCGGTGAGAAAAAATCCGATCCGCCGTTTCCATATCCGTTCCTTCCAGTCCGAAAGCAGCTGGTCGGCGCCGAATGCCGAAAGCACTGCGAGCGAAAAGCTGAACAGCAGGATAATGCGGGACGCGGCCGACGTGGACAGCACGGGTATCCGAAGCGCGAACAGTGCCCATGACAACGGCGACTGGTACGCAAGAAGGAGCGTTACGAACGCAAGAACGATGAATACCAGCCGCTCCCGCGCACGCGAATACAGCGCTCCGTATATTCCCAACACAAGCGGTACAACGCCAACGTAACTTGCCCATTCGGCGTAATGCCCGAACCAGTCATTGCGGGTTACCGGATTGCCGTAGAAATCAGGAGCCAGGAGCGTCACGATATATTGCCAGGGAATCACTTCCTTTGCCTGCGCGCTCAACCCGCGGACCGAAAGCGCAAACGCGTTTGCGGTAAGGAAAAGCTGGGGCGATGCAAACGACAACCCGGAGACAAGCGCAATTCCCGGGTATAGCGCCCGCTTCCGGTTTCCGTGCAATAGAGCCTCCGCGGAAAGATACGCAAGTGATGCGAGAAGTACATACACGCTGATCTGGAAATGTCCGGAAACGAACGAGAGCGCGACCCCTGCGGCTATGACCAGAAGCCAGACAGGAGACGGTTTATCCATAAACCGCCGGATGGACCAAAGAATGTATGGAAGGAACAGCGCGGCATACCCGAGCGTTCCATATGCCATCCAGGCAACCATGAATCCCGCGAACATGAAGGCGATGCTTCCGATTGTAGATCCTGCTGTCCCCCTCCCCAGTGATCGCAGAAACAGCGCCATGCCGATACCGGCAAGGAGCGGCTGGAGGAGTATGAGAATAGTCCATGCGTCGATAAACGGCAGGATGAAAAACAGCAGATTCATGGGTGAGAAGACCGCCGTCTGGTAGTTGCCGGCATGGACGGTACCCGAAAAACTGTTGGGGTTCCACAGCGGGACTTCCCCCTGTTTCCATGTGTCGATCGTCAGTTTTTTCCACGGGTATATCTGGGTAATAATATCCGGCATGGCGTTGTTTTTGACCGGCATGGCGTACTGGGTATTCCAGGGAGGAAAAAACGTTACCTGGTAATCCGACGGGAACGGTACCCTGCCATGGATAAGGGTGGGAATGCAGAATGCCGCCCACAACAGCAACACGACGATAAAGGGGAAATAATTCCTAATCCTGTTCATGGCGGTTATCCCTGCTGTTTTGCAGTTCCCAAAGTTTTGCGTACGTGATGAACATGCTGAATGCCTGGAATATCGCTTCGATCCATCCCACGGTACCCATCTTCCATCCTCCCTCGCCGAAAAACGACCGGGTAAATCCCGTAATCATCACCCGCAGAAGCCGCCACCACACCACGGGCGGATGGTTGGCTTCCAACCGCAATTCGGCTTCGGTCCGGGACCAGCGGTTTGTTTTCTCCACCATTTCCTCCAGCGTCCGGTGTGTACGGTGAATAAGATGGGCATCCAATGTTCCGGTTTCTCCGTCCACATCGGCGGTTTCATGGAGCGGCCCGTGCCAGGAACGCAGCTTGGCGGAAAGGAACAATCGCTGCATTTTGTCCTGTACGGCCCATTTGGCACCCAGATACCAGTTCTCCCGTCTGATGAAGTAGGCAACCGGACCGGTACCGTTGTACCTCCTGACCACACCCTGGATTTCCCGGGCCAACTCCGGAGTCACGCGCTCGTCTGCATCCACATAGAGAATCCAGGTTCCGCTGGCGGCCTGTTTGCCCGCAGTCCTGAGCGTCGAGAAGTCTCCGCCGGAAACCGGGATAACCCGTGCACCGGCGCGTTTGGCAAGAGCAACCGTGCCGTCGGTCGATCCGTTATCCACAACGATGATTTCGTCAGAGAACGCAAGACTCTCCAAACACGGGGAAATCCGCGGTTCTTCATTTTTGGCGATGATTACCGCCGATATACGAGCCGTCTTATTCTTCATATGCGTTTGCCGAACCTTCCTGCCAATGCGTCCATGACTGCCTGCCGCTTTATTCCTGATCCGGACAGCACCATCCGTACGGCTTCACGCGTGAGTGCCCACTTCGTTCTAACGGGCGCGTACCGGAACCCGATCTTCAGCCGGTTCCTCGTCTGGTAGTATTCATGGAAAGCGCTCCCCGATCCGCCGGAAGATGATGCATTCTTATGGTAGACCACGGATCGGGGGTAATACAGCAGTTTCCTGCCGGTACGCTCGATACGCAAACTGAGATCCAGATCTTCCATATACATGAAATAGGATTCATCAAACATCCCCACTTCCTCCAACACCGACCGTCTGACCATGAAGGAACATCCGGTGATGTATTGGGTTTCGACTGGCGCATTAAACTGCCCGGCGTCCACCTCATCCACGCCGCGATGGAAGGAAAGCATGTTATTCCAATCGATTATCCCGCCTGCGTACCAGATCACGTTCCCCCGCTGGGAGGCAGTGTATCGGTCCTTGTGGAATTCATAGCCCTTGGAAAAATAGATTTTCGAACCTGCGGCTCCGACTTCCCGGTCTTCAAACGCGTCCACGAGCGTGAGGACATCGGGATCGACCGTCGTATCGTTATTGAGAAACCACACGAGGTCCGCATCCATTTTCCCTGCTTCCCTGATACCCGCGTTGTTGGCGCCGGCAAACCCGATATTTTGGGGAAGCGGGAGAATCCGTACGGCAGGATAGTGTTTCCGTATGGATTCGACCGATCCGTCCGAGGATCCGTTATCAACGACCATTACGGTACATGCGGGGTACTTCCTGCAGGCGGGCGCAAGCGAGGCAAGGCACGAAAGCGTATCGTTTTTCCCGTTCCAGTTGACGATAATGGCGCAAACCGATGGCCGCTTCATAAGGTCATCCGCCGGCGGATCTTCAAAAGGAACCGGCTCCAGAAGCCCTTCGTTTCCTTAATCCTGGCGGTGAGCATCCAGTAGCGCATTTCCCTGCCGCTTTTGTTGAGTTCCGCTTCGATTGCCTGCAGGGTAACGGGCTTCTGGGGAAATTCCTGGGCTTCCCACAGTTTGGCAAACACGATGAACGAATAGAATGCCTGCAGGATCGACAGGGTGAGTCCGTGGAGACCGTCGCGGTATCCTGATTGGGCGAAAAACGTTTTGAGGAAATCGGAAAGGGGGAAACGGATTGCGTCAAACCACGAAAGCTGGTAGTTGGTTTCCCGAAGGGCAGCCGCTTCCGTTGTCGTATACCGCTCGAGCTTCCTGAGGTACTGGGTGATCGAGTCGTAGTTGTGGTGCACGTAGGGGTGCTGGCATTCTCCGGTTTCTCCCTCAACAGCAATATACTCATGGACATGCCTGCAGGGATATGAACCGCTCTCCTTCCGGAAAAAGCGGAGCTGGCGATCAGGCCACCATAGTCCGTGCTGGATCCATTTGCCGAATATGATATTCTTCCGGGAGATCCAATATCCTTTCTTCGAAAGTGACTGGTCCTGGGAAAGAATCGCCTTCAATTCATCCTTGAGTTCCGGCGTCACCTCCTCATCCGCATCAAGACAGAGAATCCAGGGGCCGGTCGCCTTGGTGAACCCGAAATTCTTATTCGTATTGAGCATCGGAAGATTCTCGCGTTTGAAGACTTTCGCTCCGTGGGCTTTGGCGATTGCGGCGGTCTTGTCCGTCGAACTGTTGTCAACGACGATGATCTCGTCGGCCAAACCCGACACGCTGTCCAGACAGGCACCGATATTTGCCTCTTCATTAAACGCGGATACGACCAGGGAACACCGGACATCCATAGATTACGTTGGCCTCATGATGGCAAGAACCGAAAGAATCCGCTTCCGCTCCACCATCCAGAGAATACCCGTATAAAGTATACCACCCGCAAGCGCGAGCATTCCGATTCCGGCAACCGTATACGGACCCTGCCCCCGAAGCAGCCAGTATGCGATTGCCTGCACTCCCCCTGCCAGCACCGGCACACGGATACTCGCAATGAAGGAGAACGGACTGATCCGGTTGACAAGGGTAATCACCAGAATAAGCGAAAGCGATAGAATCACCTGCGCCACGGCAACGCCGGTAAACCCGAACAGCGGAATACACAGGAGCGTCAGGATCCAGCTGGCGGCAGTCCAGAATACCATGAGGGAAAGCGTTATTTTTATCTTCCCCACACTGTTGAGCGCGTTGGTAAGCGGCGTGGAAAACGCCGCGACGAAGGACGTAAATACGAAGAGGTAGAACGGGATAAGGGCGGGATACCATTTGGCATACCGCGGAATCACCGACACGGCGGGTTCGATGAAAAACAGGAGGACGACGGAAATGGGAACGATGGTCAATGCCAGACCGAACATGGTCTTCTCTATCGCTTTTCCCAGAAGTACCTTGTCGTGCTGCAACCGCGAAAACGTCGGGAACGTCACCCGGATCACGCTGTCCATGATAAGCCGGAGCGGCACCTCCGCCCATTTCTTCGCCCATCCGATATAACCGATCTGTTCAAACGTCAGAACCTTGCCCAGGAATATCGTCATGAGGTCATCCTTCACGAGTGCCAGGAGTGAGTTCATCTGGAACGGCAGGCCGAACTTCAGGAGTTTGCGGGCAACGGGTTTGGAGAATCCGATGCGGATCCGCCATGGCGCGATCATGTACAGGACGGTTAGGCCCACGACTGCACGCACGATGACTGCCCAGGTAAAGCTTACGACGCCCATGCCCATCCAGGCCAACAGCACGGCAGTCGCATAAAAGCAGACGGTTTCCGCAATCTGCGGCAGGACGAGTTTATTGAAATCCAGGTTCCGCTCCAGAAGGACGGACGGAATGGTCTTAAGGGACGACAGAAAGAAGGAAACGATAAGCGCTCTGAGAAGCCACAGTCCGTTTTCATCCAGTGCGTAGAACGAACGGATGAATCCGGACAGGGCGAATGTGACGATGCACAGCGTCAGCACCAGTCCCTGCTGGATGGTGAATGTCGTAACCAGATCATCCTCGGTGAGCGGTTCCTTCTTCTGGATGAGTGCCGCCGCCAGTCCGATGTCCGAGAAATACGTGAGGAACGAAATGCATGCGGACACCACATAGAAGACGCCGAACACAGACGGATTGAGGAATACCGTCAGAAGAAATGTAGCGCCAAACGCGATTGCCTGGATGAAAAACGTGCGTCCGGTAAGGGCAATGATGCCTTTTACTGCCTTTGCCCTGACACTGGCGATATCAAGTTCCTGCATATTGGGGAATCAACCCTGGGTTTTCCCCGCTCTGTTCCAGGGTCGGGTGAAAAACAACCGCTTCAGTCCTTCCAGATCACCCTGGGCTGTCTTCATGACGCGGACCGTCGAACCGGGATTATCGATCCACGTGACCGGTTCCTCGTAAATCCGCATATGGGATTTCTCTGCATAGATGAGCAGTTCCGTATCGAAAAACCAGGCATTGTCCTCTATGTTGGGAATCACGGTTTTAACGACGTTCCTGGTCACTGCCTTGAATCCGCACTGTGCGTCCGTAAAGCGCACCCAGAAAAACAATTTAATGAGGGATATGTAGCCTTTGGAGGTGATGGTTCTAAGGAGATTCCTGCCATACACCCGTGAACCCACCGCGTTCCTCGTGCCGATTGCAATATCGTATCCCCGCTCGAGGGATTGGAGAAGCGGAGGGAAATGCCTGAGGTCGGTGGACAGGTCCACGTCCATGTACGCCATGAAGTCGGATTTACTCGTGCTCCAGGCGAACTTCACAGCCCTTCCCCTTCCTTTTTTGTCCAGGTGCAGTGCATGAATCTTCGGAAATTTCTTGGAGAGCTTCCGTGCAATGTCCAGAGTGTGGTCGGTGGAGGCATTGTCCGCTATGACGATTTCCCACTCGTAATTGTCGATGTGGGTCTGGCAATACCCGTAGAGGGTCTGCATTCGTTCTGCCAGTTCCACTTCTTCGTTATATACGGGAATGACGATGGTGACGGATGATTTTTTTGCCATAAACTCCTACTACTCCTATTCCAACGAGACTGAGGAGCGAAATCAGGTTTCCGGCCGTCCTGACGGGCGTATCCCTGAATCTCGTCTCCAAAAGCGTGTGCCCAGCTGATAGTACCACGTATGGCTGTCCTCCGACAACGTCCGGTACCACGGATTTGCCGTTAATCCGAAACTCCCAGCCCGGAAAATATGCCATATCCAGCCTCAATCTGCCTGCCTCGGAAGCCTCAAGCTCGTACCGCCCGTACACCTCGGTTTCGTCCCGGGAAAGGACAGACAATCCGGGTGCGGAAACCACGCGTTTCCCCGCGATTTTCGAGGGTGATGACGGAACGGCGAAGTCTTTGGGAAGATACTCGTCGGATGCTTTGGAGGCACGGAACTGCAGTTCTTCAGCCTGGGTAAATGCACTCACCGGCTTTTCATACAGATACTGGGGTGCAAACCACTTGGCGTTCACCCATATCACCGCTGTTCCCAATAGGACCAGCAGTGTGGCCTGCACCAAACCGGGCTTGCGGTACATGAGATATCCGGATGCGACGGATCCGAATACGGCAGCAGGGCCCAGAAACCGCCACGGATATTGGATAAATGCGGAAAACGGTATTACCTGCCAGACCGGTTCGGAAATGGACAGGGTGAGGTATACAAACAGACAGGAAAGACCGACGAACGCGGCCATGACCGGACGCACGGAGCGCTTCTCCCGGTATTTGAGAAGAAACCACACGACAGCGGCGAAAAACAGGCCGATATGCAGTTTCCCCAGTTTGAAGGACATGCCGTCCACACAGCCTTTCACCGATCCGCCGAATCCCCAAACCGAATCCCACAACTGTCCGGGACATACGAAATGATCCCAGTAACTGGCCGTTTTTCCGATTTCCCTGCCCACATTGGTGAATCCCATTTCGGAAGCGGCCGGGAGCCAGAAGAATGCCGTCAGTCCAAGGCCTGTGAAGGTCGCAAGAAGAAGTGCGATCCCTGCCCCGTTCCTCCTGGTTTTCCCCATAGAGCCAACTATGATGAAAAGTATGCTGAGAAGTAGAACTGCTGCTGTTGCGACATACCCGAATACCGTATGGGATAGGATTATTGCCGCAAGGCCCAGCGCAGTAACACCTGCATACCGTATCCTGTTCCTGCCGCCGACAAGCCCCAGCACTCCCCACACCAGAACACCCAGAAACGACACTGCCCACAATTCCCCCACCGCGCCGCGAACGTACAGCTGGACTGCGCGATACGGAACATAGGTGAACAGCAGCGCTGCATACAATCCCGCCCACATGCCAAATACCGATCCGGCCAGGAGGTACACGGCCACGGTACCGACTGCAATACCGGTCATCATCATGAGTTTGGTTGCGGTCAGGACATCAATTCCAGCCAGGTGGAATACGGCACCGGTGTAGTACGGGAGCGGACCGTAGAAATTAAACAGCGGATACCCGAATCCATACCCCAGACCGGACACCATACGGACG
>CAYTIP010000019.1:0-9221 GCA_964437805.1 uncultured Gammaproteobacteria bacterium
CCTGTCCAATGAGCGGTTCGTCCGGGACATAGGGATACTGGAGGGAACATTGTCTTCGGGGGTACGGCTGGGAAAAACAATGGAAAAAGAGCGGTTTCACGAATTTCCACCGATCGTGACGAAAATGATTTCCGTTGGAGAAAAAACGGGGAAACTGGACGAAGTGCTGTTGTACCTGGGAGATTATTATGAAGACGAAATCGATGCGATCAGTAAGAACTTCGCGACGCTTCTGGAGCCGTTCCTGCTCATCGTTATCGGACTGGCAGTTGGATTCGTCGCTCTCTCCATCATCAGCCCGATTTACGACCTGACGGGTTCGATCCGGTGACACAAGGGGCAGGTTGACCTGCAGTATGGATATACGATATACACGCCATCCGTCTTCAGGGGTTCATCACCGGGGAATGACGGTTATTGAGCTTCTTCTCGTTGTAGGAATCGTCGCGCTTCTTGCCGTAGCGACAACGCCGCTGGTGAGCTCATTTCTCCTCAGGAATGAATACCGGTTGGCGTCGGATAAAATTGTCTCTGTAATCCGCAAGGCACAGGGATATTCCATGGACAATAAGGATGCCGGTACATGGGGCGTATGTATGACCGGAAATACGGTTCGGATGTTCCGCGGGAGTTGTGGTTCACCTGCGTTTGCCGAAGATTTCCCCCTGGACGCATCCGTAAATGTGACCGGTCTTGCGACGACGACGTTTTCCCTGCGGGGTGAGCCGGTTCCCGCGAACGGATTGTCGCTGGTAACGGTCAGTACAACGTTGGGATCGTTCGTGATCAGCGTGAGCAGTGCGGGCGGGATATTGATTAATTAGGTTGGTATGAATCGAATTTCATCAGGATTTCTCATCATCGAAACCATCGTTGCGATGGCACTGTTTCTTATCATTGCAGCTGCGGGCGCCGGGTTCGTGCTGCCGGGGATGGGAATGAACAGGCTTTCCGGATCATTGACGGAAGCAGTATCCTACGCAAGCGAGGGATTGGAGGCAGCCCGTTCCATCAAACGACGGGGGTGGTCTGCTCCCTTCCTTTCGACGGATTGTTCCTTGGGATGCGGCGTGTCCACCGCAAGCGGGTACTGGTCCTGGAGTGGAACGAACTCCATCCAAAGCCCATATACGAGAGTCGTGACGGTTGCGGATGTGAATCGTGACGGAGGCGGACTGATTGCCACAAGCGGCGGCACGCTTGATCCGAATACAAAGCGGATTACTTCGACCGTCACCTGGAACCTGAATCCGGTGCGTCCCCAAACCGTATCGTTGGTTACGTATCTTACCAACTGGGCAAAAAACGTATTTGGGGACTGGTCGGTTCCATCTTTGGAGGCTGTATTTGACCTCACTGTTCCCAATAGCGGTCATGCGACAGCCGACGCCATATCCATCGCATATGACAATAGCCGTGTGTACCTGGGTAGGGCAACGAGCGCCGGAAACGAGCTGTATATTTTTGACGTAACCACACCTGCTTCTCCCACGCTCCTGGGGCAGCGGGCGCTCATCGGCGAACCTAACGATATTGTGGTTTCCGGATCATACGCATATATCGCCTCCACGGACAACAGTACTGAATTGCAGATTGTTGACGTCAGCGATCCCACCACCATAGGCAATCCGGGAAAACTGACGACCGTGGACCTCACCAATGCCAATAGCGGGAACAATAACGCGGACGGTATTGCACTATCCCTCAGTTCCGGATATCTGTGTATGGTGAGAAACGGCGGAGACGAGCTTCTTATTTTCGATCTCACTACCCCCGCCAGTCCGGGTGCCCCGGTCGGACGACTCGGATTGACCGGAATACCGACAGACATCGCCGTTATCGGAAATACTGCCTATATTACGTCGGATGATAACGCACAGGAGCTCCAGACCGTGGACATCACAACCAAGACGCTGCCCGTTGCCCTCGGAAACGTCAATCTCAATAGCGGGAACAACAATGCCAATGCGCTGTCCGTCTCCGGATACGGATCGACCGTTTTTGTCGGCCGTGCCTCAAGTGCGGCCCCGGAGCTCTATGCCTTTTCCGTGGCGGTTCCGGCAGCTCCGTCATTGCTTTCCACCTTGGAGCTGGGAGCAAATGCCCGATCCTTAGACGCCGACCAGACATCCGGATATGTGTTTACCGCCACCGACGACAATGCATTGGATCTGAAAATTATCAATGCATCCAACCCTTCCGCAATGGCCCTCTTGGGACAATTGAATATCGACAATAGTCCATTGCGACTGGTGTACAGCTCGACGCAGGATCGGGTATTCGTCGCAAGTTCCAGCAACACGGAAGAATTCCAGATCGCAAAACCGTTATGAGCAATACCACACGCGGATTCACGTTGATAGAACTTGTTCTGTATATCGCACTTTTGACGATTGTTCTTACAGGCGTTATCCAATTTTCCCTTGTTCTTTCCTACAGCAGGATCCAATCCGGCGTGGATGGGGATGTCCACGCCGCGTCGCGGTTTATCGGCAAGCGGATTGCATTTGAGATACGAAACGCCCTCACAATCCAATCCGTTGCGACATCATCCGTCTGCCTGACATCTGCGGATTCCGCGTATAATCCGGTCAGGATTTATGGGTCCGGTACCCAATTGCGGATCGGATGGGGGGGCGGTTCCCCGACCTGCGCTTCAACGACTCATGACGCGCCACTGACAGGGCCGGCAGTCAGAGTCTCCTGGCTTCAATTTACCGATGTATCCAGCTCTTCCGGAACCCAGTCCCGGCATATTCATGTCTCATATACGGTTTCGGCGTCCCAATCCGCAGGGAGACAGGAGTATCTGTCCGAGGATAGCCATGAGATGAGCGCGGAAATCCGAAGCCATTAATATACATATGCACACAAAGTACATAAGGAATCGTCGCAGCGGATACAGCAGCCTGATCAGCGTCCTGGTGACAGGCGCAATCGTCACGGCAATTGCCATGTCCGTCGTAATCATTGCCATTTCTGAAGGCCAGCTTGCGCTTTCAGGTGAATTCAACGAGCGTATTCTCCATCGGGCGGAAGGGTGCGTGGAGGATGTACTCATCCGGCTAAACAAAAGCAACAGCATAACGGCAGGCGCCCTGACAACCGCCGAAGGAACCTGTACGGTAGCCATCGTCTCCCATACGGGCAACTCCTGGACGTTTACCGTGAACGCAACCGGCAACGGGATAACCAAGCGGATTCGGATTACCGCACAACGTGCTGCAAGTGTCACCGTCAACGAATGGATCGAATACTGACGGATGTGCCAAGAGAGGATTCTTGACAACAGCGTGCCCATCCCCAATACTGGATAGGAAAGGGGAAACTGCCCATATGCATTCCACACATCACAAAAAAGGATTTACACTCATTGAACTCCTTCTGGTAATCGCCATTATCGCCGTCCTGGCAGTAACCGTATTCGTTGCCCTGGACCCGGGGAAGCGGCTTAAGGATGCCAAAGACAGCAGAAGGCTCTCCGACATCAACACCATCCTCACGGCGGTCCACGAATACATCATCGACAACAAGGGAAGTCTTCCTACGGGGCTGACCACAGGTATGAACGAGAAGCAGTTGGGAACGGCAGTCAGCGGGTGCAATACGACGAATAATGGAGGCTGTTCGGTGGCAGCGACCGGAGACTGTGTGGACCTGACCACGCCGCTCACCAAATACCTGAAATCCATGCCTGCAGATCCCGGCACCGGATCGGCATCCCTCACCCACTATACGGTCCAGGTGGATTCCAATAATATCGTCACCGTGAAGGCCTGTGAAGCAGAAGGCGGTTCGAACCTGTCGGTTTCGCGGTAACCCCCGGCATAGTGCGCGGGTGAATCGGGGAATGTATGGGAGTATGTATGCGTAAACGCAACGGATTCACCCTTATCGAGCTTCTTTTGGTGATTGCCATCATATCCGTATTGGCAGTTACCGTTTTGGTCGCACTCAATCCGCCCAAACGGATTCGGGATGCGAAGGATGACCGCAGGCTTACGGATCTTGATTCCATCAGGACTGCGGTCCATCAGTATTTCATCGACCACAAAGGCGCTTTTCCCTCGGGTTTATCCAGCGGTATGGCGGAAAAGCAGCTGGGAACTGCATTGACCGGATGTGCAATATCAAGCGGCGGGTGTTCGGTTGCCAACGACGGTGATTGTCTGGATCTTACGACGCCGCTTGCGCCGTATCTGTCCAGCATTCCGGTCGATCCGGACGGCACGGCGGGTCTTACAAAATATTCGATTTCCGTAAACAGCAACAACATCGTAACGGTGAAAGCCTGCGGTCAGGAAGGCGGCGTTAATCTCTGGCTATCCCGGTGAGTTCCCCGCGCCCTGAGAGAGACCTCCCAATACGCTTCGGTATCCAAAAACGGGTATTTTTTTTCCGATGAGCGCAGTATACTGGAAACCATAATTATCGTGTCCCTTGAGTGTTTGATCCATATATGGCTATTGAGGTGATCTTCGATGTCGAAACGCAGAAACTGTTTTCGGATATCATGTCGGAGGACCCGGCCGATCTTGAGGTGTCGATCGTATCGGTGTACCGCAGGGAAGTAGACGAAACGGGCAGCGAACTGTCCGGAGAGATGAAAACATTCTGGCACCCTTCCGCATCGATTACACCGCAAATCAATGAGATGTGGCGATGGTTTGAAGAAGCGGACCGGATTATCGGATTCAATTCCAAGAAGTTCGACGTTCCCGCACTCCGTCGCCATTACCAATCCGACTTCGCGAAACTTCCGCACTTTGACATCCTGGAGCAGGTGCGGATTGCATTGGGGCGTCGCCTCAGTCTCAATGCTCTTGCCCAAGACACGCTTGGCAGTACCAAGATCGACGTGGGGACAAACGCCGTATATTATTGGGCGAACAGGACCGAAGAAAACTACCGAAAGCTCCGGGAGTACTGCGAATCCGATGTTATGATCACCCGGGATCTCTATGATTTCGGGAGGAAGAACAATTTCCTGCGGTATACGGACACGAAATGGAACACCCCTCAGACCATACCGGTGGATTTTTCCTACCCAGCCAAAAAAGTTGAGACGCAGATAGGGTTATTCTGATTACTCCTTGGGGTTGGTGACGGTTCCCAAAAAGAGAATTTCTCCCGACTGGGTGTCGTAGATCGTGAAGAAGAACGGCTTATTGATATCCATCGTAAATGTCGTATCCGGTTCGGCCATAGTTTTTGACATGACGACCGCTGTCACCGCAGCAGCCTCCGTTCCCTTCTCGTTCACGTCGATGAATGTCTTGTGCAGGACGTCCGAGATAAACAGATCCTTCTGTTTGCGCATGAGCGAAAAATCCGCTGTTTCGGAAGAAAACGCGGGAACCATCCCAAGGGTGAGGAGTGTGTTCCTCAATGATGTTTTGTAATCGATTTTGAATTTCGGCAGGATTACCGTTCCCTCCATTTCATCAAAGGATTTCATCCAGGAATTCCATGTTGTGTGAGTTAGTTGTCCGAGGAAGGCACTGAGCGTTGTTTTAGGAAGGAATACTACCATTGCCAGGCGTCTCGATTTACCGTACGGAAGCTGAACTGCCTGGAACAGCGGTGTTTCCTGATAGAGATAGTCCTTGCGTGTCTGTTTCATGAACAGATGCTGGACGGTTTTGGATGGACTGACCGAAAACGCCTTCATTGCCGTCATGGCAGGGTCGAACTCCCATGTCCATGCGCCGTAAAAATACAGGGCATTGATCAGATACATGACTACATCCCGGTCTATCTCTCCGTCGATGATGGTGGCGATTTTTCCTTTCGTTTCCTTATTTACCCAGCTGTTGATCGTATCCTTTGCCGAAGGAAGCGAGAAGTCGAGTGATTGGATCTGCGCATTGTAATAGGATTTGTTAATGGAAAGGAATGCGGGAAGGACGGTGAGGCCTTTCCGCGTCCAGATCGAATTGGCAAACGTCAGGGTGACCTGCGGGTCGGGGTTGGTGAGGTAGCGCATGAGATTTCCGCTCTGCACGTTGAGCATCTGGGTATCCAGACCGTTGAGCTTCATCGTGTTTTTCATGGCCAGTTGCGTCGATTGCGATGCGCCGTTATAGGTCATGGACAGGGCAAGGGATATGCTGGTCGGGGAAATGACGACATTGGCGCTTTGTGTAGATTTGGACAGTTGCGAGAATACGGAAAAACCGAATGCATTATGCGCAAACGATACCTCGGAGAATGAATCTCCGGAAACTGCGGCTGATTGGGGTATTCCCGACGGACTGGCATTCAGTGTGGGTTGTAGCGTGGGGGTAGCTGTTATCGGAATCGAAGGTGGTGGGGAAGGTGTGACACCCGGCTGTGTCTGGTACTGGTACATGCCCCAGGCGGCGCCGCCCCCGAACACGAGGAAGAGGACAATGGATGCGAGGATCATGCCCGGCGAGATGGCGGGTGTATTCGTTGCGGCAGGATCAAATGCGCGGTTAATATCCCGGAGTTTCCACCCGGCTTTGGTGAGTGCTATCCGGATAGCTTCGTCGGAGAACCCTTTTTGCCGTGAAGAGAGGATATATGCGCGGATGTCGGATTGGGCAGACATACTCGTATTGTATGTGTATACCGGGAAATTCCGCAATACCCCCAGAGGATTGGAGTGAAGCTGATATGGCAGACGGAACTTTGCTCCGAACGCTCCCTTTGGTTACCGGATGCCGATTTGTACCGTGACGATTGCGTACACAAGCGCAATGGCGATCCGGTAGACAGCAAACGGGATGAACGTATTGGTCCGCAGGAACCGCAGGAGGAATTTGATGCTTGCCAAGGCTGTGATGAAGGATCCGACTAACCCGACTGCAAGAAGGAGATAGTCGTTCCCGGTAAAGGATATCTGGCTTTTCATGAGGTCCAGTACGGATGCCGCCGCAATGGTGGGAATTGCCAGGAGAAAGGAAAATTCCACGGCAGTGTCGCGTTTGATGCCTGCTCCCATTGCCCCGAATATTGAAGCAGCTGCCCGGGATACGCCCGGGATCATGGCAATGGATTGGGTGATGCCGATGATCAGGGATTGGCGGTAGGAGATATCACCGACGGAATCCGTGGTTCCCGGATGCCGTTTCACGTACCATTCCATACCGATCATAATGATTCCTCCCACTGCAAGTGAGATTGCGGTAATGAGCGTACTGCCCAACAGCACATGCTTGATCAGAGGATACACGAGGAACCCGATACCGGCCGTGGGCACGAACGCGACAAGGATTTTTGGGATGAGCCGGAGATTCTTTAACAGCAGGGGGAAATACATGAGAAGTACGGCAAGAATCGCGCCGCACTGGATGATGATTTCAAAGCTCTTCATGAACTCCGTCGACCGGATGCCAAGAAGTGCCCCGGCAAGGATGAGATGCCCGGTGGAGGAAACCGGCAGGAATTCGGTAAGCCCCTCAACCAGCGACAGCAGTAGTGCCTGAATCAGCGACATAGGGAGCGGATCATTCGGTCAGCTGAATAACGCCGTTGGGACATGCAGCCTGGGCCTCTTTTGCGGCCTGTATATCTTCTTGTGTCCAGGAATCGGTTGGTTTGACGAGTTCGATTGCACCGGAATCGATGGAGAAGAGTTGGGGCGCGAGTGCGGCACACATGCCGCAACCGATGCAGGTATCCTTGCGTATCGTTACTTGCATAGATCTCCTTTACTGAAGCCGTTTAGTGCCGACCGTATACCGTTTGCACCATTGGGTTCCGTTTGTCAGGTCCGCGCATACCATGAGATATGCTTTTGCCCCCAGTCCATAATGAGGCGTGCAGACTCCGTGACTGCACGTACCGAAATACAGATCCCGGCTGTCGGATGATTGGCCGGAAACGGTGAGCGACCCCATTGCACCCTGGGGAATATCCCAGGAACTGTAGCTGAGTTCATAGGTTACCGAGGATACCTTGGAAAGATTCTGGAACGAAAGGTGCAGGCTATGGGTGTTGGGGGAAACGGAGACGGATGAGAAGGAAGTTGCCGGTTTTGCGGCTCTCGGTTTGCGGACGCGGATTTTGGCGGCTTCTGCCGGAACCGGAAAAAGCATAAGAAGCACGAGAATAAAAATGCTAACCAAACGCGAATACATGTAAGGTATTATATCAATTCTCCCGTACCGCGGATACGGGATCTAGGCGTTTTGTGCGGTGTATCGAACAATTTGGTAGAATACAACCATGAAGACGAAGCGCATGTGGCTTGTTCTTGCCATTATCGCATTGATCGGTGTAGGAGCTGCGCTGATATTCCGGTTTCGTTTAGCGCCTGCATCGGTAACCCGGACGATGATTTCCCCAACCGCTGCACCGTCACCAAAGGCAGAGGAAACGGTGACATGGACCGATCCCGCCGGTTTTTCCTTCAAGTATCCCAAAAGCGTTCAGCTTAACGCCCACCCGGAAGATACCAAGAATTATGCACATCTGGAATTCACGAGTGCACAGCATCCGGGTTCGATTGTCGTCTGGATGAAGGATTCGTCGGTTGCGGACGCTGCCGGATGGATAAAAAACGACCCGGTTCTGAAGGGTAAACCGAGTGTAGACACGACGCTGGGCGGATACGATGCCAAAAAGGTTGCCGTGAAGGAGCCCAAGCCTGCACAGTTCGTGGTCACCATGGACGAAGATGTTGTAGTAATCGTGGAGACCGATCTTTCGGATGCCCAATTCTGGTCCTCGGCTACGGATACGGTTCTGTCCACGTTCGCATTTACCACAAACCAGCCGCAGGAGCAGGGCGGATCCCAGACAACAGCCTCGGACACAGAACCGCAGGCGGAGGCGGATGAGGAAGAGACGGTGGAATAGCCGTGTTTCCGCGATTTTTTTGATTTTTTTCCCCCGTTGTAGTATACTGACCCGCGTCTTAGGAAAGAAAAGTGGGGAATCGGATTATTGGGATCAGCTTCGAGTGCGACCTCGTTCTAGCATCCACAAGCCACGTTTCCAGTTTTTGGTCCTAGGAGAGAAAGGAACCAGAATATGGCAGCCAATTTATTTGTTGGTAATCTTCCGTATTCGTTTGACGAAGCGAAACTTACCGAGCTGTTCGCTCAGGTAGGTTCGGTCGTTTCTGCCAAGGTTATCTCGGACAAATATTCCGGCCGTTCACGCGGATTCGGATTCGTCCAGATGAGCTCCGATGAGGAGACAAAAGCCGCGATTGAGAAATTCAACGGCTATCAGGCAGACGGAAGACCACT
>CAYTIP010000020.1:0-9121 GCA_964437805.1 uncultured Gammaproteobacteria bacterium
GCCGCAAATCATGAAACAGTCCACCGCGTACTACTTTATGGAGCAAATCGCTAATCGTTTTTGGGATTTCCGTGCTCATATAGAATCGCCTATATACCCTCGAGGGTTCGTATTATGGTAATAAATTGATTTGGAGCCATTGTATCACCTCATCGCAGCTTTTACTATTGGAAACGGTAGCGGTATTGGGGCGATTCCTGCGTTTTGGAATTCTGGCTACGGCGTTGGTTTACTAATGCAATTCCGCCCTGCGGTCCTTGAGGTATTGGCTCCAGCTTTCTACGAAATCCACGAGGAATGCAAACGGCGTTTCAATGACGAAGTTGAAGAATATCGCGATGATGTTGTACTCCTTCCACTTGGCTGCCAGGAAGGAGCCGATTTTGGCAACAGGGATCGAGATCGTATCCAGGAAGAAGTCCCACATGTGCATTTTGTCGTCCACGGAGAGTTCCTTGGATTTGTTCCGGATAAGAACCGCCGCGAAAATCGTGAGTGCTATCGTGAAGGTGTCAAATATGACCGAGGTGACCGGGAGGCGTGCAAACCAGAATATCCAGGCGACGACGGAGAACATGAACAGCGTCATGGCAACGTACAGGATGGTAACCATCATCATGAGGACGGGGTGGCGTTTCTGGTGCGCGTATATCTCCATATGTTTGCGCTTCCCCGTGCCGTATATGAAATTCATCGTGGCTTCGATTGCCTTCTGCCGGTTGCTTGCGGGCGGCGGGCGGATGATGCTTACCATGGCAAACATGAGTGCGGTGGGTACCAGGAAATCGATGGCAGTCGTGAACAGGTCAAATCCCTCATAGAACAACTCCGCCATCGGGATTTCGACGAGGAAGAAGGTAAAGCTGTTGGACAGGAAGACCGACAGCGTCGAGAAGATGCCGTACCGGAAGAGTCGGTTTTTCAGTGTCGCATACCGCCGGTCGTAATAGACGCCGATCAGTTCCTGGACACGGTTTTTGTCCTCCAGGACCGAAGCCAGTACCTGCGGATTTTCCTTGTGTTCCTCGATGAGATCATCAAGCAGCATGAATACGGTATCCATCGCCTCGCAGATCGCGTTGAACTTTTTGCGCAGTGGATGCTCAAGCAGGTTGTCCGTGTGCTGTTTGAGCGCCCGGATATTCTGCTGGAGGAAGACGGAGAATTCCGGGGTGGACCGGCGCCATTCCGGGTACTGGTATTTGAACAGCTGGTACGCGATGAACGCATCGTCCAGATCATACAGGGTGCGGCAACAGGCGATATAGGTCTGCGTATACTGCTCTTCGGGTGAGAGAATCGTGTCGGGGATGACCCTGATCCGTTCGTTCATGATGTTGGCCATGGTAAGGAGAATCAGGTTTTCCTTGGTAGGTTCGCTCAGAATTTCCTCGATTTCGCACGCGGCGATTTCCAGGACAAACGTGAAGAAGTTGATTTTCTCCTTGATCATGAGCGGATCATTGTCATTGAAGCGCGTGTGTTCGAATATCGCGAAGTATTTCTTGAGACAAACGGCTACCTTGGGAATATATTCCCGGGGAATCGTATCGTTGGGAAGATGCCCGCCACGGATAAGATCCATGGTGACGATTTCAGCGACCGTTTCCTCCTTCATGCCGTGTGAAAAGGAAATGCCGGATATTTTGGTGAATATCATGCGCTTGAGGATACGTTCGATCGCGCTTCTTCGTAACACCGCATCTTCCTTCCAGTCGACTACTTTCCGCAGGAGTTCGTAGAGCCTGGCGACCTTGGAGGCGATTTCGTCTACATGAATCGGGGTAACATCCTTGGCTTTCTCTTCGGAAGTACGGATGTACTGCTGGATGAGCTGGTGGATGTGCGCGTTGATGGGTGTTGGCACAGCAGTATGCACATCCGAGGCCGGGATGGGAATGATTTCCGTGGGGAACATCTGTGTTGGCTCCTGACTCATGGTGTTGGATAGCGTGTGGCGCAAACCTCTACAAACCGGCCCATGCCTACCTGCAGTATAGAGGAAGCTGGGAGTGTTTGCAAAAGCCTTGCCGCATATCCGCAGGCTTCAAACCGATCCTGGATTGCGCTATACTACGGTCGTTGGCATGATGGTGGCTGTAGCTCAACGGCAGAGCGTCAGCTTGTGGAGCTGAGTGTTGCGGGTTCGAATCCCGTCAGCCACCCCATATTCGGTTCGGATAGTATCCTATAATACTTGACTGCGCCGACGATACCGGGTATACTTCCCTTTTCAAAGAACGGCCGGGCCAATTTCCGTGTTCCGTGGGAATTGCTTTGGATCTAGGGCAGACACAACAAATAAGTCTATCAGAAAGGAACGTATGGCATTTCATTCAATCCCGCTGGGAGAACAGGCACCGGAAATCATCAACGTGGTCATAGAAATCCCCCGCGGATCCCACCATAAGTATGAATACGACGAAGCGCTGGATGAAATCCGGCTTGACCGCGTACTCCATTCCCCCGTGTTCTATCCGGCAGATTACGGATTCGTGCCGTCAACGCGTTCAGAAGACGGAGACCATCTGGATGTCTTGGTCATGATATCCGAACCACTGTTCCCGGGCTGCGTCATTTCCGTGCGCCCGATCGGCATGCTGGATATGGAGGATAACGCGGGACAGGACTGGAAGATCATTGCGGTAGCAGAACACGATCCGAAACTTGCTTCGATCCGGGATATATCCGACGTGGAAGAACACTTCAAAAAGGAAATAGTCCATTTCTTCGAAGTATACAAGGAGCTTGAGGGTAAATGGGCAAAAGTGAAGGGATGGCTGTCCAAAGCCGACACACTTGCCGTGATCCGGGATGCGGTTGCCCGCTTCGGGCAGGAAACCGCACACGGTCCCCACTCTTCAGACCCGCAGTAAACCCCTGAAACCCCGGGCGCTGTAGTAGGAATCCGCACCGTTGTGGTAGATGAACACGCTTCCGTAGCGGCAATCGCCAAACAGTGCGCCGCCCCGTGACCTCACGGTATCCGGCGTCTGGATCCAGCTGGATGTTTTTGTATCAAACGGCCCGACTGTCTGCAGTTGCCGATACTCCTCTTCGGTGAGCAGGGTAATACCCATCGATCCGCATGTGTCCAGGACGTTTCCTTTTGGCCGGTGTTCTTTTCGTCCATCCTGTGCTTTCCGGTCATAGCAGAGATTCCTTCTTCCGCTGGGGCTTTCCGGCGAACAATCAATAAAAACGAATGTCTCCGTTGTGGACAAGAGTCCGATGACGTCGGGTTCCCCGCCCGACTGTTCCATCGCCATGAGGTTTCGGAGTAGTTGGGGTTTGGCCTGGAGACTGCGCTCTACATCCTTCCATGCAATGTCAGGATGCCGTCCGGGATGGTTCTCGAACCGGGATGCGAGAAACCCGATGAGTTCGTGATCGGAGATGGACGGAATTCCGGCGTTTGGTTTATGCATTCCGTCCATCGTACACTGTGCCCTGCAGATTCGTACGTAATGGTGCTTACAGCTGGATATTGCGAAGATGGTTATCTGCCGTCTATAGTAGGAGTATTATTCGTGGCTTGAGTTGCAAGGGGAAAAACCGTTCGCATTGCGTGTGCAGCATGTCACTTGAGTATCTTCCGAACGTCGGCGCGTTCATCGGTCTTCTTCCCGTCGTTGCCATTACGGTATCCCAGGCCCGGGCGATTTACCGCCGGGATGGGAATGCCTGTGCATTCCCCCATCCGCATATCTGCAAGCGGAAGCTGAGTATCCACCACATTCATGGGAAGGAGGATAGGCCAGAAAATCTCATTACGGTCTGTCAGGGCGCACACTGGGACCATCTCCATAACGGATATTCGGACGAAGTGAAGGAGCTATGGCAGGAGGAGTTGTCCGATATCGCAAGGGAACGGACAGCGGATGCGCTCGGGAACGGTTGGGAGTTTCCCCTATTTGACGAATAACGAAAGGGATTGGCGAATTACCCGGAGGGTTTCCCGGGGGTTGGAGGCGAACGCATTATGGTCCGCATCAGGAATGAGTGTCACCGGGTCGATCCTGTTTTTTGCCAGTTGATAGAGCGGGTCGCGGTCACCGTACAGAAAGATTCGTGTCCGGGAATCCTGGCTCGTGAGAGACGGGATACATCTGTTTATCTCTTGGAACGGATCCATGTCTACGATTGCACAGGGGTGGGTGTCTTCCAGGGCACTCATCAAATCCTGTTTGCTCCCGCCGTCCGCTTTCCCGATAATATCCATGAGGATCGGGATGAGTATCCTGTGTTTCCCCCATTTTGTCCTGCACAGAGCCCGGCGTATTAGGACGGGAACGTGCATCATCAAGGATAGCATTTTTCCCTGAACAGCCAATGGCATACCGACCAGGATGAGCGGATTTCGGTACTGTCCGCCTATGGCTTTGAGTGCAACAACCGTACCTAATGACAGTGCGATGACGGGCGCGGTATCCAAACCCGCTTCCCGGATGAATGCCTGAAGGCACTCGGTGAACAGGTCGGTCGTATGCAAAACGCCGGGGACCGGTGTCGAGAGACCGAATCCCGGCAGATGCGGCAGATATACCCGGTAGTGGCTGGCGAGCAGTCGTTCGAACCCGTCCCACGGATCTGCCACCATGGATCCGTGCAGGAGGATGACCGGCTTACCCTCCCCGATCGTGCCGTAATGCATTTGCGCGCCGCGGAATAGGTAGGTATGTGGAGTGATCGGTGGTGGCTGTTTCATAGGTTAGAATATCCGCGACAGCGCTTCATTGGGTTTGGTGAGAAGAAGCGCCGGAATATCCATAAAATTGAGCGTCCCGTCATTATTGTAATCCAGGGGATACAGGCGTTTCATCCGGATATCCGTCCGGGTGTCCGTAAACGGAATGATTGCCTGTCTGGGGAGATAGTACGGCACGAGAACGACCGTCCGGTACCGGGTGCCCGGAACGATATTATACAGCCCGGTAACGGCAGCTGTGCCGTTTGCAACGGTTACATTCAGGAACTTGTGCAGCAGGCGGTCGTTCATGTCGTAGATGAGGACGGTAGCGGTAGTGTCTCCCGTATTTTTTTTCCACGCCAGGGGTACGGTGATGGAAAGAGACGGTGGCGGGATGACCGTTACCTGCCGTTCTTCCAGAAGAATCCGTTTCTCTCCCCGCCGTAACCTGATCGGTACGGAGTACGTTCCGTCCGTGTCCGGCGTGCGGATTGTCAGGCGCAGGACTCCGGATTCTCCCGGTTCCAAGACCGGAAGTGCATCCGTCGTGATACTGAACCCGGCAGGCAATCCCACGGTATCGATTGTGTATTCCCCCGGCGTCAGGATCCCCTGTCCCGTATTGGTGATGACGGATTGGACCGTATAGGTTGAATGCGTTACAAGCCGGTCGGGAAGGAACGGTGAGTCGACGCCGAAGGATTCCCGGCGGCTCGGCTCTCCTTTAGTTTTCGTCAGTTCTTTGTAGGCGAGATACTGCGGAAAATAGTCGGCCATGCCGGGTTTTTTCCATGAAAAGTGGTCGAATGGTCCACCCTGGTAATTAAGGAGAAACGGCGTAATGCTGACGATCCGTTCATCGGACCATGCGCCTGCGGCGGCGATTCGGATGTTTTCGGAGACGTCTGTCGGACTGAGTATTCCCTTGATATGGGTACCCCCGTTGTGGGTCCATCCGGTTTCCGTGATGAATACGGGATAGGATTTCGTGAATCCCAGTGATTGCAGAAGCTGCAATTCCCATCGGTAACCGGCAATCGTGCCCCTTCCGGATGCCCACGGTGGTCCGGAAAAGCCCGGATTCGGGTAGGAGTGGGATGTCCAACCGTCCAGTTGAGTGAAGAGTTCCGGCTTTGCAGTTGCCATTCGACGCAGGTATGTTGCACCGTCCAGTGCTTCTCCGTCGGATGAGGCGGACATATCCAGACCAGCAGGGAGGAGGAAAAAATCTCCCGATTTTCTCTTCAGCGCCTGGGCGTACGTAAGCGCCACATCGGCGTATTCTTCGGGATTGATGGTGTTTCCCCATTCTTTGGAGTGATTGGGTTCATTGAACAGGATGACATACCGGTTTTGTGTCGGCCAGATAAGCGAGTTGAGGAATCCGGCCCATCGGTCGGCATCTTCCTTCTGGGGAATTTTCCAGCTCGACCCTTCTGCATGGGTTGCCAGCCGGATGAGCGGAATAAGGTGCCTGCGGCGCATGGTATTGAATATTTCCTGCCACTTGCCCTGATTGCGGTCACCGTCCTGGATAACGAGCGTTACATACCCCCAGTCGCCGCCGGATGAGTTTACCAGTGTGGCTGCATCGGTCAGATCGTTGGCGTCGATGATGTGGATGCCGTATTTATTGTTGGGAACGGAGAGCGGATCGGACACCGCACCAATCTGCCGGAGCGGTGTGAACAGGAGCAATAGCGTAAAAACCAGTATGGAAATCGGCATAGCGTCATTATATAATAGTCACGGTAGTAGCCATGCGGCATTAGTTCACTGGTAGAACGCAACTTTTCCAAAGTTGATGTAAGGGGTCCGATTCCCCTATGCCGCTCATAAAAAAATACCCGATCTGTCGGGTATTTTTTTATGCGTGTCGAATGAGAGGACCCTGAGGTCCGATATCCAGCAATAGTGAACACAACGGCTCACTATTGCGAAGATATAAGAGGAAGCGCAGGTATGCGAGCATACCGAGCAAGCTCTTATTCCCCTATGCCGCTCACGAACAGTGATTTCCCCGATTGCTGTTGTACGCCATTCCCACAATCACGGTGTGATACCATGGAAGTATGGCCGTCCTTACCCATGACGAAATAAAAACCAGGATTGATACGGGCGTAATTGCCATCGATCCGTTCGACCCAACCGCAATCGGACCCGCAAGCATTGACTGTACATTGGGAACTGCATTCCGGGTTTTCCGTACGACCGGGGATACCATCGATCTCAAAAGCGAACGGTTTGACCCCGATTCCTACAGTGATGTCATAACCGTTGACGATCATCTGGTCATCCGGCCAAACGAAACAGTGTTGGGAATAACCGTGGAGAAAATTACCCTCCCGCCGACCATCTGCGGTTGGATCCAGGGGAGGAGTAGGTTTGCCCGGATCGGTTTGATGGTGCATATCACATCCAGCTTCATCCAACCGGGCGTGTCCAATAAGCAGGTATTGGAATTGTTCAATGCCGGCTCCTTCCCGATCGCCTTGTACCCGGGGATCCGGATTTGCCAGATCGTCCTTGAGGAAACACTTGGAAGCGCATCCTACCGGGGAACATTCCAACATCAAACGCTTCCCTGAAGCCGGGGTCCCTTCCCCCAATACTATGCCAACGATGGCTTTGGGTTGTATAATTGAGCCGGGCATTGCGGCTGGAAAAACACGTAGGTATGCTCCTGTAGCTCAATGGATAGAGCAAGCCCCTTCTAAGGGTTAGATAGAGGTTCGATTCCTCTCAGGAGCGCAGCGGTTATTTATTGAATAGGAGCGTGTCGCCTACTTTGATCCCTGCTTTGTCGGTTTCCCCCGCATTGATTTCCAGAATTTTGTCTACGGGCGCCACCGGTTCCAGTTGCGGGATCTCGCCATTCTTGGTGATCGGGACATTTTTGGTGATGTCTACAATACGGTTGCCGTCGATCCACAGGAAATCCAGTGGGAATCGCATATTCCCCATCCAGAAGCGGTACCGTTCCTTGTGGTCGCGGATAAAGAGCATGCCATTGAGCGGTTTGAGGCTGTCCCGTCCGCCCAATCCTCTGGTGATTTCTTCCGGAGTGATGGCAAGCTCGACCGTAAATGTGGTGCCGTTGATCATGACGGTCGGACGAAGCGGATGCAAGCGGTAATACGCCAGCATCCCGGTGACAGTGAGAAGGACAAGAATAAAGATGGGAAGTGCGGGTTTTTTCATGCGGTACGATTCAGGATGTATGCAATGCATGTATCGAGTGATTCGCGTTTTCCCGGCACCAACGGCAGGTGATTGATGATTTCTTTTATGGTTTTGCGCTGTGCGTCCATAATGCGTTCGATGTCGCTTTTCACCGGGGCATCCGCCAGATGGTCACGGACAAAGGTGATATCGGCTTCCGTCAGATCCTGGTTGCCGAATAGTGCGTCGAGCCGTTGTCTGTTTGCGGCAGTGGCGCGTTCCATGAGGATTTGCCGCACCAGTGTCTGCTTCCCTTCCCGTATATCCGATCCCACCGGTTTGCCGGTAACAGCGGGATCTCCTGTCAAATTGAGCATATCATCCTGCATCTGGAATGCGATACCCAGTGCGACACCCAGTTTCCACAGATGTGCTACCGTCCGGTCGTTTGCCTCTGCGATCAAGGCTCCGGCAGCAAGCGGGAGGCCGCAGGTGTATCTGCCGGTTTTATGGGTATAGAGGGACAGGATCGAATCGCGGGATACGGGTTTGCGGGACTCCCCGGCGTAGACATCCTGTATCTGGGCGATTGCCACGTTGAGGAATTCTTCGGAGTACAACGCACTTAGGCGGGTTGCCAACCGCGGATCGGGAAGTTCGGAAAGCGCCCGGTAGGCAAGGAAAAACGCGGCATCGCCCACGCAGATACCGAAGGATTCTCCGGTACGCCCGGGATCCCTCACCCCCTCTTTTTCCATGAGTTCACTGTATTGGGCATGTATTGCAGGTCGACCGCGACGCATCCCATCCCGATCCATAATGTCGTCGTGGGTAAGAAGTCCCGTCTGGATGAGTTCCAGAGCTCCCGCTGCGATGATGCTGTCGGGTTTATGTTTTTCCGATCCGAACAGATCCGTCGAAAGAAGCAGTAATCCGGCCCGCAGCATTTTCCCTGAAGTGGCGGAATGGAGAATCCGGGAGAGGGCGTCCGGACCCCAGCTGTTTATCCGGCTTGCCAATGGTGTCATACCGGCGCGAATAAACCGGGTGAGATAGTCGCTGACGTGTTCCTTTGCGGAGTGGAAGTATTGTTCAGGATGTTCCATATATATCCAAGAGCATTGTACCAAATTAACATTCGAATAATACGTATGAGGATGCAGGTCGGTCGATTTGGGGGTCAATTGACCCTCCGTGATACAATTCTCCAGAGGAGCATCGAGACCTGTTGGAATTACAACGGGCCGTATGAACAGTATCGATGCAATC
>CAYTIP010000021.1:0-8740 GCA_964437805.1 uncultured Gammaproteobacteria bacterium
GGGGATTGCCCTGCGTCTTTGGAAAACCTCACCGATACTGGGAGTTGGTCTTGGGACATTCATTACCCGCCTACCGGATCTCATGATCCGTAAAAACGTATTCTTCCTGCAACCTGTCCACTCAATCTATCTTCTCGTGCTAACGGAAACGGGTGTCGCAGGAGCACTAACCGTTGTATTGGGTTTTCTATGGTGGCTATGGAGAACGCGTCGGCAGATCCTCAATTCGGGATGGTCGGTAGCCACGCTGCTTCTGCTTTTCATCGGACTCGTGGATCACTATCCGATTACGCTCCAACAGGGACAACTGCTTCTCACGCTGTGCCTGTCCATGAGCATTGTGGATGCGTCAGCGCCAGATAGACTCCTCCATAAGAAACGGGGCGTCCTCCAGCGTATGTAATTGTGTCGTATACGGCTTCATCCGGGTATATATCCATTTTGACGGCGGTAGTGACGGGAGTTTGGTACAATGCGGGTATGGGAAACAGACGCCTCGTCGCCTTCAACACGATTAGCCAGGTTACCGGGAAAATTATCACCAGCGCCACAACCTTCGGCATCAGCATCATCATAGCCCGAACGCTGGGAGCAACCGGATACGGTGACTTCACGAAAATCACGACGCTGGTAGCGTTCTTCTACCTGTTTTCGGATTTCGGACTCAATGCCGCATATTTGGAACACTCGGATAAACCGGGAGCAGCGGGGGTGCTTCTCTCCATCCGGCTTGCGATCAGTCTCCTGTGCGTCTTTCTGCTGTTGTCGCTTCTGAACTTCCTTCCCGGCGATGCGCTTTCCGGATATTCTCCGATGGTAAAACTCGGCATTATCCTATACGCGGCTACGATCCTGTTCCAGGGGCTTATCACAACTGCAAATGCGTTTTTCCAACAGCATCTGCGCTATGATCTGGCGACATACGCGCTCGCACTCGGATCGATTATCACCCTCTGTATGGTAGCAGGCGTTTCGGTAACGGGTATGGGTGGCATACTTCCGTATATCATTGCCCTCACCGCTGGGACGTTTACAACAATGACGGCGGCACTATTCTTCTCCGGGAGGTACATCTTTCCGATCACTATCTCCCTGGGTGGCACACTGGGAAAAAGTCTCCTCCACTCCGCGCTCCCTCTGGGACTTACGCTGCTTTGTAATGTCGTGTATTTCCATGCGGACAGCGTGATCCTCACGATCAGCAGATCTACGGCAGACGTCGGTATGTACGGTTTCGCATATAAACTGTTCGAATTTCCGCTGGTGATCCCAACATTCGTGATGAACGCCGTCTTTCCCTTACTTCTCACGTCTCTCAAGCAGGGAGACACACCTGCGTTCGCCCGACAGATCCGCCAATCACTTCTGTTCCTTGTTTCCATAGCGTCGGTTGCTGTTGTCGTTGGATTTCTTTGCGCTCCCCTTCTTGCGCTCATTAAAGCGGATTTTCAGGGAAGTGTCGCGCCGCTCAGGGTTCTGTTATTGGGGCTGCCGGTTTTTTACTGTACGGGCGTCACCATGTGGATGATGGTTGCTCTGAAAAAACGCAGGGCGCTTCTTGCGGTGTATGCACTGTCGATGTTGACCAATGTCACATTGAATATCCTGCTGGTTCCAATATACGGGTATATGGCTGCAGCCTGGATTACCGTCGGGTCTGAAGCGTTGGTATTGGCCCTGTCGCTCATTATCCTCAGAAAAACACTCGTGTAAATCAGGATTATCGGGTCTTCAATCCGTTGGTACCGAACCGATCTCTCCATTGACGCGGTAAAGGGGAGTCGACTACCATGGAAACCATGAATAAATCGATCGTAATTCATACGGACGGAGGATCCCGGGGAAATCCAGGACCGGCTGCAATAGGTGTGGTAATCGATACACCGGACGGAAAACGCCATGAATTCGGGAGAGCGATCGGGGACACAACCAATAACGTCGCCGAATACACGGCGGTACATGAAGCGCTTGTATATCTTATCGATCGGGGTTTGAGAAGGGAAGGGGAATCAATAACATTTATCCTTGATTCTTTACTGGTCGTGCAGCAACTAAACGGTGTATACAAAATTAAAAACGCGACACTCCAGAATCTCGCGTTTAAGGTGAAGGAACTGGAACACGCAATCGGTGGGGGAATCGTATATACCGCTGTTCGCCGGGAACATAATACGGACGCGGATCTTCTGGTAAACAGAGCGCTTGACGCCCGCGGATAGACAACCATTGCTTTCTGCTTCTCTCCTGAGTCTTGCTCATGTTGGTTTCAATGAAAGACCACAAACGAATGGAATGATCCATTTGTGTTCGGAACTTCTCTTTGCAATAATAGTGGAAGTAAATCCCTGAATCCTCTATGACAAAATCTGCCACCAACTCGCAAAAAAAGGAATTGGCAGCTCTTCCTTTAGCCCGCATTGATACGATGGACGTATCGTATGTACTTCCGTTACGGGAATATCTTTTCACAAACGGTTGTCAAGTATTTGTGAATAACGGACCTACGGAAAATCTCACTTATTTTTTCGTGGCTGGCGACAGTAACTTCGTGAAAAAAACTCTCGCATTCCGGCATGAACTCGGGAAAAAACAATTAATAATTTGCTGGGATTACGAAGACCATGAATCCATAGATCAATTTTTAGGGAATCACACGAAAATTGTTTACCTGGATCCCGTTCCTCTTACCTCTACGGTTATTACGGATATCTTCGCCTTTCTCTTTACAGCCAAAGGCAGGGAACTGAACCTGCAGAGGACGCGTGATAAAGATATCCGTGATATCGAAAGGACTGCTACATCCCTGATCACCGAGGAGCTGATTCTGCCAATGGAAGAAGAGCCCCTTAACCCGTCTTCCGTTAAATACGAGCAACTGGAAAAACACCGCATCGCTTCACTCATGAGCGATCTTTTCGGTCTCCAGGTGCAACCTGTCGAAGAACAAGTACATGCGCCAACGGAAATCAAGAAAAAAGAACCAAAGAAACGACGGAAAATTCCGCGATGGGCACCTGTCCTGGCAATCTTCTCACTGCTTCTTTTGGTATCACCGTATTTCTTATATGCATCCAGCATCGCGGCGAGAGGACTGGTACTCAAACGCTCAATGGCAGATTTCAGGGAAGGGAATGCCCAGAAAGTGAAGGAGGCAATCCACACCCAGACAATCTGGGCAGGATACACACAGCTGACCGCGCCTCCGGTACTTGCCACGATAAAGCTGTTCGCGGGTGAGAAACCCACACAAACATTCGAACGGCTTGACGTCATGATATCCATGGTCGCGGATGTGGAACGGGAGCTGCTCACGATAAACGACGCGGTCCTGGCTATGGGATCCGTCCTTCTCATGGAACCAACCGATACGCAGCGTTTGAAACCGGTCGTCGCCGTCGATACGATTCGGAAAAATATGCCGTCCATCCGGAATAAACTCGACCTGATCTCGGCCTACCTGACATCCCTGAAGAATGCCGACTACCCCCCGTTTAACCTTCTTTCCGCCCAACAACTACTGTCGGAAGCAGAACAGAAAATCCTCAATATGCGTCAGGTAGCGGAAGTCGGGGAACGGATCAGTCAGATTTACCCGGTCGTGGGTGGATTCAAGGAAAAGGAACGGGCGCTCATTCTACTGCAGAATAACAGTGAACTCAGACCGACCGGGGGGTTCATCGGTTCACTGGCACACATGACGATATCCGAAGGTTCCATAGAGGAAATGCGGATTGAGGATGTCTATACGCTGGACGGACAACTCAAAGGCCACATTGATCCACCGGGACCGGTGAAGGACCTATTGGGACAGGAGCACTGGTATTTGAGGGACGCCAATTGGAATCCGGACTTCCCCAAAACCGCTGAACAGATACTCTTCTTTTACGAAAAGGAAACCGGCCAGCGGGCTGAAAATGTCATTGGTCTTACCGCATCGTTTATTGTACGGATCCTGAAAGCGGTCGGTCCTGTCGATGTACCATATTATAATGATAGGATAACCGCCGACAATTTCTACTTGAAATCCTTCTACTATACCCAAACGAATTTTTTCCCCGGCTCCTCCCAGAAAAAGGATTTCCTTGGCGCGCTTACCGAGGCGCTTCTGATCAAACTGCAGAAAACTCCCCAGTCGGGAATCGCAATTATGGAAATCATTCATGACAGTCTGAAGTCCAGGGATATCCAATGGTATTCTACCCACCAGGAAGGACAACGCGCCATTGAGCAGTTTGGCTGGAGCGGGGGATTGCCCGCCGGAACCACATGCCTGATCTCGTCCGAAAAATCGCCGTGTGTATTCTCGTACCTTGCCATCAACGAGGCAAACATGAGTGTGAATAAGGTAAACGCATTTGTTGACCGAAGCCAAACACGCTCTGTGCAGATATCCGAAACGGGTGCTATTCAGGAAACTATCGTCAGAAAAATACGGAATTACTCCCAGGGGGAAACGGGGACCGGCCCGTATACAAGTTATATGCGCATATATCTCCCTACGGGAAGCACGCTTACCGATCTTCTGCTGGACAACCAACCCGTCCCCATGAAGGAATCCGCCGGTATCCAAGCCTTACCCTATGGAGAGATGGATACTTCAATACCATCGCTCCTTGGACTGGGGGTTGCGTTTGCAGTGGAACCCGGACGGGAACGGATTCTCACCGTTTCCGTACGGCACAACCAACCCCTGCCCACGGACGCAAAAGAGGGGATTCTGACCATATTTGAGCAGAAGCAACCCGGAATCGACAGCCTGAACACCACCGTATCCGTGCAATATCCTCCAACCTGGATTGCCAAACCTATCCCTTCGTTCAGCACCAGCCATCTGGTTGCAAAACAAGGCTATCTCGAGTACAATAGCTTGTTATCGGAAGATTCTGAACAGTCAATCCGGTTTATGAAATAACTATGAACGCAGTACCGCTAATCGCACAACCCAGAAACACGACAGGCAAAAAAGTCAAACAGCTCCGCCAAAACGGAGTTCTTCCTGCCACCGTATACGGCAAGGGGATGACGCCCGTTTCCATTGAGCTGGACGAGGCGGTTTTCATCCGCACATACAAGCAAACCGGAGAAACCGGACTCATCAATTTGACCGTCGGCAAGGATATATATCCGGTGCTCGTAAAAAACACCCAATCCGAACCGGTATCCGGCGCCCCGATCCACATCGAATTCCAAAAAGTAAACCTCCACGAAAAAATCAAGGCAAACATCCCGATCGTGCTTACCGGAGAATCCCAGGCGGTCAAGGAAAAAAGCGGTACATTGCTGCAACTCGTCAATGAGGTTGAGGTTGAAGCATTGCCCGCAAACCTTCCCGAACACATCACTGTCGACATCTCGACGCTGGTGGCCGTTAACGACCATTTGACTGTTGGACAGCTGACGGTACCAAATGACGTCACCATACTCACCGAACCGGAGATTATGGTAGTCAAGATCGGTGAACTTCTTGCGCCGGAACCGGAGCCTACCCCGGAAACTCCGGAGGCACAAGCGGAAACCGCCACAGACGAGGAATCGACGGATGGGGGAGAAAAACAGGAAACCGCTTCCCAGGAAAACACTCAATCCTAACAAGCCTTCTTATTTTTCCACTTCGAGGATTTCCGGAAATTGATAATTGGGGTCAATGGATCGGACTTTTTCCAGATATCCTGCTGCTTCATCGGAATTGCCCAATTCTTTTGCATAATAGGCAAGCATAAGGTACCCATCGCGATAATCGGGCCTCGTGGAGACGATATCTTTCCAGTATCGGTACGAAGTGAGGAGATCTGCTACTTTGCCCAAGCCTGTCGGTGCGCGGGTGCCGCCGTTGGCATTACGGATCGTCGCAGCAACCTTTTCTGGGTGAAACCCTGCAGTTAACACGCCAGACACCAGAAGAAAAAAACCGACAATTACCAAGGGTGCGGAGATATTTCGGGAAATATGCGGAAAATACCGTTTAGAGTGTTGGAAAAAGGGAGCAGGACGCATATATAGATAGCCCGGGCACCGTGTCAGACGGTGATCTGGTACAATAGACCCCGAACCGCCTGTCTATCCATCATAGGGGGAATATGGAAAATAATGCAAGGATAGAAACCATCCTCCGTTTGTTGTCCGAATCATACCCAAATGCCACCATTGCCCTGCACTATGGCTCCGCATGGGAACTTCTTGTAGCGGTCATCCTGTCGGCACAATGCACGGATGTTATGGTAAACAGCGTCACAGCAACCTTGTTCAGGAAATACCCAACGCTCACGTCGTATCTGAAGGCGACCAGGGAAGAATTCGAACAGGATATCCGGAAAACCGGATTCTATCGGGCTAAAGCCGCGCACATCCTGAAAACCGCGGCACTCATCGACTCACGGTTCCATGGAGTCGTGCCCAATACCATGGAAGACCTGCTGACGCTTCCCGGTGTCGCCCGCAAAACCGCAAACGTGGTTCTGGGAAATGCATACGGCATCGTTGAAGGCATAGCAGTAGACACGCATGTACTTCGGTTGTCCCAGCGCCTCCGGCTGGTGGATCCGACACTCGTTGGGGGAAAAGCGGCGGTATACGTAGACCCGGAAAAGGGGAGGCGGCTTGACTACAAAAAGGATGCTTCACCAGAAAAAATCGAGCGCTTCCTTATGGGTGTGCTCCCGAAAAACCGATGGATGGACATAACCTATCAGCTTATTGATCATGGCCGGGCAGTATGCAAGGCACAGAGGCCGCAATGCAGCCATTGTCCGCTGTCCGACTACTGCCCTGCATCCAGAGCGTCCGGAACGTAACGCACTGCCTCGAAAAGCCATTCTTGATTCGGGAAGATCGTATATGCTACTCTTATCCTGCTTGCCCGGGTATCAATTACACAGGTTACTTGCTGACCCTTAAAGGAGTGGAATATGCCAACAAAGAAAAAATCGGTAAAGAAAACGAAAAAAACAACAGCGCTCCACAACGAACCCATCATTCCTGTTATGGACAATGAACAGACCACGACGGGCCGGCCTGCAACAAACAGAACCCCGATCATCATCGGTGCCCTCACGGTAATCCTGCTTTTTGCATTGGCACTCAGCAAAGGATATGTTCTCGTGGCACTGGTCAATAACCGTCCGATCTTCCGCTTTCAGCTGAACCAAACAATGATGGCCCGCTTCGGGAAACAAACACTGGAGGGCATGATCAGCGAACAATTGATTGCCGAAGAAGCCAAAAAGGCCGGCATCATGATCACCCAGGCAGAAATCGACAAGCAGGAAGAAGAGATACTCAAAAGTTTCGGTGGGAAAGTAACGATCGAGGAACTCCTGAAATTCCAGGGAACAACGAAGGAAGAGTTTGATAATCAGATCAAGCTGCAGATAATGGTCAATAAACTTCTGGAAAAGGGAGCGACCGTTACCGACGAGGAAATCGTCGCGTATCAGGAAGCGAATAAGGCCATCATGGTATCTTCCGACGAGGCGGGTCTCAAGGAAGAAGCCAGAAAAGCCCTGATTGAGCAGAAAATCAACGAAAAAATCCAACCCTGGTTTACCGAACTGAAGAACAAGGCGAAGATTTTCAAATTTTTCTGATCCCATGCCTGCCGAAACCGCACGACTATTTCAGATGGGGACAATTCCGATCCTGGTTTGGTCGCTAGTCTGGAAGGGAATGGCACTCTGGAAAGCTGCCCGCAGAGGGGAAAAATACTGGTTCATCGCCCTGTTGATATTAAACACAGTCGGCATTCTGGAGATTGTCTATCTCATATTTATCGGCCGAAAACCAAAGGCCGCTCCGGGAAACGATGTCTCCAAGAAACCATCCCGGAAAAAACGACGGTAACTGCTCTGCACGGGCCCAAACCCTCGGTTAATGGTACAATTACAGCCCATGACCGACGCCGTGAGAAATCAGCTGGAATCCACTCTCCACCATCTCTACATCAACCCGCTTGAACGGTGCAATCTCCGCTGTGCGATATGTTATACCAGAAAAACGGACCCCATCCTCACTGAAACGGAAATACTCGGGTTTGTTGGACGCTACCGGGAGGCTCACACCGTGGAAAGCGTCACGTTGTGCGGAGGGGAAGTGTTCCTTCTGCCGTATGCACAATCACTGATAAACGCGCTCACAAACATGGGGATCGTTGTTCAGATCATCACCAACGGAACCGTTGACCGCATCACATCGATTCAAACCCCGAACATGGTCAACCTGATCGTGTCCCTTGATGGACTACCGGATTACCACGACAGCAACAGGGGAAAGGGAATGTTCCAAAAAAGTCTGGCCTTTCTGAACCTTGCCCACACCCGCGGGTTTCATACGGAAGTTTTTTCAATCGTGACCAAGGATAACTTTCCCGATATGGATGCATTTGAACAGTATCTGAGAGAGACGCTGAAAAGAAAGGTTCCGGTTACCTACCATCCCAGAAAACCGCCGGCATACCTCAATTCGCATCCTACAGCAAACATCCATGGTGCACTTGACGGATTCGGGTTTTTGGACGACATACAAATGCGGGCCCTGCTTGCAAACCGACGGACCTTTCCGCCCAAAAACCTGGGGTGTTTTCAGATAAGCGTCGCGTCGGACAAAAAAGTGTACGGTTGCTGCGAAGGAACGCTGCCAATCGGTCACATGGACGACCCCGTTCCCACATTGGTCACCCGACTCCGGGAGCGGCTGGATATGTGGGACAGGAACAGACACCGGCCGGAGTGCCTGGGATGCAGCCAGC
>CAYTIP010000022.1:0-8680 GCA_964437805.1 uncultured Gammaproteobacteria bacterium
GGCGCGGTTCCGTCCCATGCCTGATCGATGACCGTGGACGATGGATCCAGAAGGCGGATACGCAGGTTTGCATCATTGATCGCAAACGCCGTCGTATTGTCCGTCGCCGTGCCCGCGATCAGATCCGGTTCCTGTTTGAGTGCGGAATGGGCGGCATCATATTCGGCAATAACAAGATATCCGTGTGCAGGGATCACCGTGCTCGCAGGGAAGGCGTACATGAGCGTATTGGTGGTGTCCGTCTGGTATTTCGTCAGCGACCAGCCGGTCAGATCGATCGCGTGGTCGGTCCGATTGCGCAGTTCCACCCACTCGTCCGACGTGCTTGCGGATGTCCCTTTCCAGATGAGCTCGTTGATCACGATGTCTCCGGGATTGGCACTGGATCCGGGATCGGTGTGGCCGGATATGGTTGTCATCGTGGACGCGTTGGGGGCCTCATCCAGTACCTTCAGGGCGAAATAGTAGGTCGTATCCGGATTGAGTGCCTCGACCCTCATCCGTTCTGTACTGCCTGCAAGCGTCGGGGAAGTGAGTGGAGCATATTTGGCTGCCGCGCTGAAATCACTTTCACTGGCAATCGGACTCGTACTGTATCGAAGATCGTATCCCGCGGATCTTCCGGCAGTTCCATCGTCCCCGGTTGCCGTCCATTTGAGCGTGATGCTGTTTGGGGATTCGTCGATCACGGACAGATCCGATGGCGCGTCGGGAGCGGTCGCGTCGGTGACGATTTCCGTGGCCGCAATATCGCTTTTGTTTCCGGCAGGATCCTGGGCATAGTAGGACAGGATATGGGATCCGTTGGCGGGGATGGTAAACGGACCAGTGTACGGACTGAATTCCGTTTCCGGGCTGATCCGGTAGAAATAGGAGGCTGTGGGATCGTTTCCGGCGAGGGTGTATGTAGCATGGGACGGAGCATCCACGAAATACGTCGTGACCTTGTCGATATACGTCCAGGATTGTTTCTTTCCGTCTCCCGTATTGCCGGAAGCAATGGTGAGGTTGACGAACGGATCGGTGATGCCCGAAATATCCGCGGTGAAGCGCTGCCATCCCGTGGAAACCATGGGCGTTGCCGTCGGGTTGACCATCCAGCTGCTCATATGGAAGACGTCGTTGCCATTGATGCGCACATAGAATCCGGGGTCATCGTATACGGCATCCCGTGTGAAGAAGTTGTACATGAATGAAAGGGACTTGGCGCCGGAGGGGAATGACTGCATCAGCCGGTTGACCCAGACGTTGTTCCCGCTTGTCCCCGAGGTGACGCCGGCGCGGGCCATACCGCTTCCGTCGTCTGGAGCAGTCGTCGTTGCCCCTACGGTTTCGGTCCCCAGTACGGATACGTCGTTGGTTGCGGTCCACCCGGTCAGACCCGATTCGAATGATCCGTTGGCTACGGATTCGGATACGAGTTTGGTCGGGGATCCGGTAACGGAAAGGGAAACGGTTGGCGATGTATTGTCCACAACAAGCTTGATCCGCGGGTCGCGGTGCCAGTAGTTGGCTGCGGAAATGGGGCCGGCAGTCCGCTGGTTGAGGGTATCGATAGCTCCCAGAATGAGCCAATAGGTGCCGTCACCTGCAAGTTTCGTCGTATCCAGATTCGTGAGCAGATCGTTGGTGAATTGTCCGCTTCCGGTCATGGTGAACAGGTAGCCGCACTTGCCGTATCCCTGGTTCACCGCGTCCCCCAGACTGTTGCCGCAGGGATGGGAATCAATGGTCGATCCTTCCTTGATGACGCGGAAGTGCCAGCCGGCGAGATTCGGGTCGGTGACCGTCATATAGACGGGAATCGTACCGCCGTATGCAGCGCCGTGGGTGGGTCCGGTGTTTGCCGGAGTGTTGGGGATAGGCACCGATCCGTTGCCTGCGTAGTTCTCGGGTGAGGATCCGTCGTTTCCGGTGCCGATGGAGACTGCGGGCCCTTTGGTGTCATAGGTAATACTGCACGGGTCGGACCACTCCGATACATTTCCTGCGGCGTCCCATGCGCGGATTTTATAGGTGTGCACACCGTTATCCTGATTGAATACTCCCGAATACTGCGAAGGGGTGACCGATGTGGTCCAGGTGCCGGTTCCGCCGCCGAGTTTGGGATAGGTGATCATGTATTCGTAGTGGTGACTACTGCCGCCGATATCCGTGACGTCATCCCAGTCGGCAGTGATGGTATAGCTGTTGGTCACGCCACCGCAGGCAACATTCGGATTTTTCCATCGGAGATTCACGGGTTTTGGCGGCGGCGCGAAATCCTTTACGGAAAAAATCACCGACGAAGCAAGCGCAGTCGAGCGAAACAACGCATGGACGGTTTGGGAAGTTGCCAGAATGATGAACGATCCGAGAATCGCGGTTGAAATTGCACTGAGGATATTGGTTGTATTGGATTGTTGGGATTTTTTCTTTACGCGTTTTTCCACTTCTTCCTCGATCCCATCCCGAATGCGTTTGATTTGGAGAGCGATGAGAAGAAGTGCCGGGATACCGAAAAGAATGAGAAAACCCTTCGGCGTTTTCAGAAATGCAGCGGCGTGGCCGATCGTGGGGATGGAACCGACGAATACTCCCCGGACGGATGCGCCGGGGACCGTCCAATTGTCCGGGGCATTGTTGTTGTCGCCTTTGGTTTCAAACGAGATAGCGTTTCCGTTTTGTTTAACACTGAAGACACGATGGAGAATGCTTTTTTTCGGATCGTTGGGAGCGGTGAAGATAATGATATCGTCTTTTTTGATCGCCTCTGCCTTTCTGGGTTGGATAAATGCAATCGATCCGGTGTGGATGGTTGGCTCCATGGAACCCGTCTGGACGATGTACGTAGATGCGATGCTTTTCGTGGGAAGCATGGGGGACAGGACGATAAGGTAGAGTCCGATAAGCACGACAAAGAATCCCCACTCGAGGATTTTTCCGAACAGCTTCAGAGTGCTTCGGGTATTGGATTGCATATATGGTTATCCAGCGGCGCGAGTGCACTCGTGCCGTTAGTAGCCAGATATGGCTAGAATTACGGAGCTTGCGTACCCGTAAACTGGAATACGATGTTGCTGAGCGATTGCCCCGCGATCGTATTGTCAGCAGAAGAATCGATCAAAACGTAGAATCGATAGTCCTTTTGCTGATTTTGGGGAATGGCTCCACCAGGGAGGTCGAATCCCGTAGTATTCCATTCGTTCAATGTCTTATATCCGGTTTCTCCAACTCCGGAGAGCCAAATATTGACCTTCACCACATCCTTAAGGGTATTCCACGCTCCAGCCGGATTTTCGGTCGCACCCGGCATGAGAATGCCTTTAATGGTCAACCCGATGGGAGATGTACTTTCGTTTTTCAGATGCAACGGTTGGTAATTATTATATCCGGGGTAGAGATTGTTGAACGTAAACGACGGACTCCAATCCTTTGCCCAGGCATTACCATCCCAGATTTTCAAATCCGCATTTCCGGTAGCAAACGTGACACCGCTTGCCGTTGCCGTACTGGAGAACAGCGCGTATGCCGTTCCGCTCGTGACACCAACAACAAGGAGTAATCCCAATATGCCTGTAACGATTTTATTCATATTTCACCTCCCTTCCTTGATAATTTATTTCGGACAGTGCCAATAGGAACAAAATGGAGAATGCAAACGGACGACGGGGGAGCCGAGGAATGACATGGGTAGGCGGTAAAACAAATTCCAAGGGTTCATGAACAACCCTCACAACTCTACATTTATTAGAGGCAGTAATCGCACTATAGTCCTGTTTTCAGTTGCTTGTCAAGTTTTCTTTATTTTTCAATTGGCGCGTCCGTGCAAGCGAAATTGTCGATGGTATTTCCGCCTCCCGGAAGACCGGAGGATTTAACGGAACATGGTATACTATCGGCCATGCCTGGGAAAGAATACTATCAACGGATTCAGGAAGCGGTTCGGACGGATCCGGATATGCAAGCGGAAGCCAACGCATGGCTTGGCTCCCGGGATCTCTTCAGTACCATGGAGTTCTATATCCATGCAGCTGTCGGACCGGATTACGACGCATACGCCCTGTCAGGTGTGCTTTCGCTGGATTACCGGTTTGGCGCCGGTGCCCTGTCGTTTCCCGTGGGATTCCAGCCGGGCGCAGGGGGATTGCTGCACGAACTGCAGCGGGGATTGCGGCTGGAAATTGCGGATCGGAATGCGCGCCAGCTCTTCGGCGACACGGACCCCGCATCCGTTACCGCACAAGCGCTCGAAGCGAGATGGACAGATATCCGCGCAGGAGAGCAGTTAGGCGTGTTCCGGGAACGGATACTCATACTGGACGGGTTCCCGACGATCCTCATCGGACGGAAGCCGTCCTTGGATTCCCTTTGGCGTGGATTCAGCTTTTCGTACGAATACGACAGAACGGGGAGGGATGCGGCTGTCGTGTTTTCCTCCCTGAAGGGGTTTCTGGAAGTCTTTCGGGACGAAGTACCCCAGACGGTTATCAAATCAGTATCACCTCTGAACCGGGCAATGTAGCCTGCTTGCCAACCATCAAAAATCCCCCGTTTCCGGGGGATCTTCGATTTATACACCCAATGCCAATTACTTGAGTTCGACTTTTGCTCCTGCCTCTTCGAGTTTCTTCTTTGCCTCTTCTGCCGCGGATTTGTTGACACCGGTGAGTACTTCTTTCGGAGCGGACTCGACCAATGCTTTTGCCTCCTGAAGTCCGAGGGTCGGAACGAGTTCACGGACTGCCTTGATGGCGCCGATTTTGTTTGCCCCTGCTTCCTTGAGAACAACATCAAACACGGTTTGTTCCTCTTTTGCCTCGCCGCCTTCAGCTGCCGCTGCCGGACCTGCCGCTACTGCGACCGGAGCTGCGGAAACGCCGAATTTCTCTTCCAATGCCTTGACGAAATCGGAAAGTTCCAATACCGTCATCTCTTCTACTGCTTTGAGCATGTCTTCCTGTGATAGTTTTGCCATATTGTTGTTCACCTCCCTTAAAAACGCTTAATGAATATTATGAATTTAGCGTTTTTTAGGCCCGCTTAAATTCGCTCTTCAAGCCGTCTACGAATAGTAGTGAAAAGGCTTGAAGGAAGAAAAGGCGGGCTAATCCTTAGCTTTTCTTTTCCCGAATACCGTTTAATGCCCAGACAAGTTTGTTCATGTTCCAGGACAGTGCATAGTGGAGTCCCGAAATGGGGGACTTCAGTTGTCCTGCGAGTTTGGCAAGCATGACCTGCTTCCCCGGCATGTTGGAGAGGCGCGTAACGTCGGCATCGGCCAGTACTTTTGCCCCGAGCAGTCCGCCTTTGGTTTTCCCCAGGTTTGCACCTTTGAAAAACTTCAGGAGCTCCTTGATACCTGCAACCTCGTCATCGTAGTTGAACAGCGTGCCGGTGTTGTCCCTGAGGAGTGGTTTGACGGATTCGGCACGTTCACCCAATGCGCGTTCCAGAAGTTTGTTCTTCGTGACGACGAATTCGGCGCCGCTCTTCTTGAGCGTTTTGCGCAGGGTTTCCATCTGTTTGTGTTTGATGCCTGTATAATCGGCAAACACGATGGATTTGGCCTTGGTGATTTTGTCCGTCAGCTGTACGACCGTGTCGATTTTTTTCTGTGTTGCCATAAGAACCTCCTAACCAAAAAATATCCCGCCTAAAGCGGGAACATGATGATACGTTGGGTACATCCATGGGATGCGCCGATCTATCGTATTGTTCCCTCGGTAGGACTTCGATCCGGTAACCCGGAATGCCTACGGTCTTTAGGACACGTGCTAGTATACTCTATTGCCGCCCGTTCGTGCAACCGTGGCTTAGGAGAGAAGGACTTTCACTCCCGGACCCATCGTTGCCGTCAGCGTCGTTTTGGCGATTTTATTTCGGCCGACCGCATCAAGGATCGCAGTGGCATTTTCCACCAGCATGGTTTCCTCAAAGGATACCTTTCCGATCATGAGATGGATAATCGGGTTGCTGGGCTCGGTCTTGAAATTGACCTGGCCGTGCGAGAGTTCCTTGACACGCTTTTCCACGTCCTCGGTCACCGTGCCTGTTTTCGGATTCGGCATGAGTCCCTTTGGACCCAGAGTACGGGCAAATTTGGCGAGTTTTGGCATCATGGACGGGTGGGAGACCAGGATATCGAAATTGATTTTCCCGGCTTCGATTTCCGCAAGAAGCGCATCGTCCGCAACTGCAACGCGGATCTGTTTCCCGGTGCCATGGGGCAACGTGACCGCCGCACGGAAGTCTTTTTTCTCTCCAAGGGAATTCGGATTCAGGTTGATGTGGATTTCCACCGTTCCGTCGAATTTGGTATAGCTCGTTCGTTTGACGAGTTTCACTGCCTCCGCCAGGGGATAGAACGTATTCTTGTCCACCAGTGCGGCTTTTTCCTGGTACGCCTTGGACCGCGGCTTGGGTCCGACCGGTTTCTTCTGCTTTCTGGCTTTCTGATCCTTTTCGCCGGATTCGACGCGCTCCAGAATATCGCGGACTTCGGAATTGAGTTCCGTTCCTTCCACGACCGCCGTCCGCTCGCCGCCTTTCAGGCCGACGCCTTCGACTTTGGCTTTTTTGCTTTTCTTGGTTTCGCGGCGAAGCTCCGCTTTCTTGCGTTGTTCTTTTTCCGCTTCGACATCACCCAACACGACTTTGCGTACTTTTCCCATAGGTTACTCCGTTTTGACGCCCATACTGCGGGCCGTTCCGATGACAATATTGATTGCGGCTTCCACGGAATCGCAATTCAGATCCGGGAGCTTGTCCGTCGCGATCTGCGTGACCTGCGCTTTGGTCAGTGTGCCGGCCGATTCCTTGCCCGCTTTGCCGCTGCCTTTGGTTATACCCAGCGTCTTTTTGATCATGGCGGCAACCGGCGGAAGCTTGGTGACGAACGTAAATGTGCGGTCCTCAAACACCGTGATGACGGCGGGAATGACCTGGCCTTTGAGCTTCTGTGTGCGCTCGTTGTAGGCTTTGATGAATTCCATGATCGGAATCCCGTGCTGGCCGAGTGCCGGTCCGACCGGCGGGGCCGCCGTAGCTTCTCCAGCTTTCAGATTCAGTTTGATGATGGTTTTGACTTTTTTGACTGCCATAGGCGTGTTGGTAACCGTCGCTTATACTGTGGGAAACCTGCAACAAGAGGAAGCGCACCGAGGAAAACGAACTGGACGTTTGTTTTGCTCGAAACCATTCATTTCGTTGCGGTTTCTCCCTCAAGGATCATGGATCGTTTGAGGTACTGCTAGTATACCAAGCGCGGTGCCGTTTGAAAAGAGGGAGTTGATGGGCGCCTTGAATCACGGGAATGCATGACGTATACTGCCGGTCACTATGTCACCAGAAGCGCCCGGCGGAGCCCAGTATGGAAGTCACCAAAAGGATTTTGCCATGATCGTGGCCGAAGAAGCGGATGTCACCTCCTGCACACCCGGATTCCTCCAGCGCCTGGCTGCCAATCGCCTTTGGCATATCGAAGCAACTCCAAGGCCTGATGGCTCGGTTACGGCGTTTATCTGGAAAAAGGTGCTGGTTTGGACCCGGGAGCACGGGGAACACCGCTAGGATCAGCCTCAAATAGCTTCATCCGACTTGACAAACCCGGTAAAATAGCCTATAATAATGATCTTCCAGTCAGGCATAGCGCGCCTCATTTGCGGCCGTTTCTGCCTCACCGGAAACCGTTCTTTGACAACCAGGGAGATCCTTTCAATTGGAACATCCGTGCATGCCGAGCACCTGCTGGTCGGTATCCATGGGTTTTACAAAATTTGATTCTGAGAGGATAAGGAAATGAAAACACTGCATCGGAAGTATATCTTGTTGCTCGTCATTACCTTAGTGTCGCTTGTGCTTGGAGCTTGTGCTCCAAAAGAAGGCGATACAGTCGTTCTGCTGCGGGATTCGCGCCTGACCACCGATTACAATACGCTTAGCTACACGAAGCCCGGTTGTAACGCTGACGGCGGTTCGCTGTTCACTGTTACGAATATTTCGTCAGTTGGTGAAGGCGGATCGGTTCCGGCCCGGACGGTCTATTGGATCGAACCACTGCGGCCTGGCATTGACGGGTATTGCTCGGGATGGGCCAATGGTGATGAAATAAAGATAATCGAATAGAGACAGAAGAACAACAAGAAAGCATCCGGGCAGAACAGTAAGGGACGCGTACCGCGTCATTTTTCCTTTCCTTTTCTCCCTGGTTGCTTTCTTTTGGCCATACGAACCGTGTGACCGGGAGAAAGCACAAACGTCGGGAATGCGGCGAATGAAGGAGGTGCAGGATTACAGCTTCGTCACCTGCAGGAAGTCCAGCTCCACCGGTGTTTCCCGGCCGAAGATGGATACGAGGATCTTCAGTTTACCCTTTTCCTCATCAATGGATTCGATCGTTCCCAGGAAGTCCGAGAACGGACCGTCGGTGATCTTGACCGCTTCGCCCACCGAGAAAGACGTCTTGTATTTGGGCGCTTCCATCTCCATGAACTTCATGATGGCATCCACTTCCTTCTGGGAAATGGGGGTGGGTTTGTCTCCGGCTCCCACGAATGCCGTCACTCCCTGGGTCGTGCGGACTGCAAGCCAGGACATGTCGTCCAGGAACATGCGTACCAGGATGTATCCTGGGAAAATCTTCTCCTTCTGCTCTTCCTTCTTGCCGTGTTTGACGGTGACGATGTTTCGGGTGGGGACG
>CAYTIP010000023.1:0-8568 GCA_964437805.1 uncultured Gammaproteobacteria bacterium
ACCGATAAAAATATCAATATGAAGGAACTTAGTAACGCAATATAAATACTCTTCATAAGAAGCAATTCAAAGACTGAAGATTTAGCTTTATAATACTTCGATAATAATGGAAAGACAGATGCCATATAAAAACCCCACAGCATTAACAGATTTTCAAATATTTTATATGAAAATCCATAATAACCTAGTTCATTTGAATTTCTGATTAAAGAAATCAAAATTGAATCGATTTTGAAATAAAATAGTGATAGTAATGATACAACTCCTATAGGAAAGCTTGCTTTAATAATAGAAATTGCTAAGTTAACATCAAAGCCAGATCGAAGAGCTAACATTTTACGTCCAATAATCCAAGAACTAATCAATCCAATAGAATTTCCTATGAAAACTGCAAATACTAAAAATGGAATGCCTAGATTAAGAGAAACAAAAATAAGTAATGTTATTACGGTTATAACTTTTGAGATTAAATCAATAATGCTAATGAGCTCTAATCTTAACTTAGATTGGAATAATGCGTTATTATAACTAGACAAATTACCAATACTCAGTGCCAAACTACCAATAATAATTCCAAGCTTAAGCTCTGAAGGATATGGAAAAAATGGTAATGCGAATATCGAAATCAAAACCGAAGCAGCAGATAGAAATACTTTTATCCAAAAATAGGTTGAATTAATAAGTTTAATGTCTCCAGGTCTTGTTGAGATTTCCTTAACAACCGTTAAATGCAATCCGAAATCGGAAAATACTCCTAAAAAAGACAAGAAGGTGAATATTAAAACGTAGTTCCCGTACTGCTCAACCCCAAGATATCTGGTTAGAATATATACAGTCAAAACGCTCAACAGGACAGATAAACCCTTACCGACTATTTGAAGTATGGTATTTTGACCAATTTTATAAATTAATTTGTTAATCTGATTTTTCGATTCCATAGGTCGATTGAGTTATATTGAGCGTAATGATAACACTTATTGACAAATAATTATAAAGTAACTAAAACTAAATTATCTGTGTAGATTTAGTAAAATTACGAAAACGTTCCTCAAATATTTACTTCTCATTTTATTCGTATTGAGCTTTCATGATAATTCAGTCAAAGCGGATTGGATTAAAAACGAAACCAATCCAATACTGAGCAGAACTAAACAAAATTCATGGTTTATTAATCATATCCTCAACCCCTTTGTAATCTATGATAATGGATACCAACTTTGGTTTACTGGTGATGTAAGAATTGGTGGAAATTGGAATATTGGATATGCTTCATCAACAAACGGTATTAGTAACTGGTCAATTATACCTAATCCTGTAATTTCAGCATCTCAATCTGAAGAAAAGGATGTTAATCTCGTTTCAATAATTAAGAATGGTCTTGAATTCAATCTTTGGTATAACACTACAATTAAATACCCTTGGGCACTAGGTGTGGATAGATTTAGAATTGGATATGCTACATCTTCTTCGATCGACTCATGGAATAAGCAAGGTTTAGTAATTAAAGGTGAACATGAATGGGAGCTTGGAGGCCTTGACAGAGGATTTAGTATAAATAAACATAACGGCCTCTATCATCTCTGGTACGCCGCGACCGACACGGAAAATCTGGCAACCAATCCCCATTGGAAAATCGGCTACGCAACGTCCCCCAACGGTATAACCTGGACAAAACACCCGGGAAACCCAGTTATCACGCAGACCGAACCATGGGAATACCAGAACATGATGTACCCGAATGTCCTGTATGAAGACGGGAAATTCAAAATGTGGTACGGGACCGGATCCGGAGACCATTGCACGCGATATGCGTACGCCGAATCGACAAATGGATACGAATGGACGAAACCGGCTGATAAAAACCCGGTATACCAGATAACCGGTGTAGCCTCCGATTTTGATGGATACCGGCTCGGCGGGCATACCAGAATCCGGGAAGGCGACGTCTATAAAATCTGGTATTCGGGATATAACGGCAGTTATTGGAGTATTGGTTATGCTACATCCTCTGCCGAACCCGCTGCTCCCCCGAGTGAAGCTCCAGACCCCATCCTCATCATACCCGGCATGATGTCCTCATGGAATAAGGAAGGCATTCTGGAAGGAAAGGAGCATCCGACGACTCCATGGCGCATCCTTCCGTTTGTCTCGGAATATGACGGGCTGATGAGCACGCTTAAACAGCTGGGATACGAAGAAGGAAAAACGCTGTTTCTTTGGCCCTACGATTGGAGAAGACCGATTTCGGAACTGACCGCTGCACTGGACGGATTTATCCGGACTGTCGTCAAACCTACGAATCCCGATGCCACTATCCAATTAGTCGGCCACTCCCTGGGCGGACTGATTGCCCGGTCATGGGCACAAAAAACGGCAAATTCTCCCCAAATCAGCCACCTGGTGACTGTCGGTACTCCGCACGAAGGTGTGGTACAGGCATATCCTGCATGGTCGGGCGGCACAATCGCCGAAGATCTGAACTGGTTTACCTTCGCCACAAAAATTGCACTGGAACTCAACAGACGTGCCTATGCAACAGACCGAGAAACCATACAACGGCTGGTACCGATTCTCAGGGATCTGCTCCCGACGGAACCATATCTCATGAGACAATCTGATGCCACGATAATTCCGATCGCCGGCATGAATTTGAAGAATCCGTGGCTTAGCCAATTGAATGTCCTGGCTCCGGCAATTCAGGATATCCACACAACCCTGAGAGGATCCGGTTTACTTTCTCCCGACACGCTCACCGTTAAACCGCCCAATTGGCTGGATAAACAGCTGGGGAACTGGATAGACGGCAAACCGGTGGCAGTAAATCGCGGAAACGGCGACGGTGTGATTCCCATGAGCCGAGCCGATGTCTCCAGCACCACGATTGATATCTCCGGTTCTCACGGAGAAATCATCGCACACAAGGAAGGCATAAGCCGGATACTCACTGCCCTGGAGATTCCCGTCCAGGACGGACAGATAACGGAAAGCCGTGAAACCAAACTCAAGCCGGGACTTCTTCTGTTTTTGCGTTCCCCTGCTACCCTGCAGGTCCAGCATAATGGAATAACCTTCACGGATACCGACGGAATTCTCTTCATTCCGGACGCACAGAACGGCATGTACGACATTCGTGTCGTCGGTACCGGAACCGGCACCTATCGGCTTGCCATCGGACAGTTCACCCAAACAACCAATGCATGGAACGAATATATCGGCTCCACATCACCGGGTCAGCAGACACTATACCGGATTCAATTCAACGGACAGCTGCCGGATCCCGATCCGGTGAAAAACCTTTCTGATAAGGAACGACTCCGGGAAATCGAACTCGAACTCCAGGAACTTGCTACACGCACCCGGCATACCGGAGTGGTGAAGGCACGATCGGATCTCCAGAGCACATACATCAGTCTCATGAAGGAAGATTATCTGTCCCTGAAAAAGCAATTGGAACAGATTCTGATGGATCTCTCACTCACGCGCAGGGCCAAACCGATACTTTCGGTCCGCATGCGTACCTTTACTATTTCGGAACGCGTCATTCGTGCATACCAGGCGATCCTATCGAAAAAATCCTACGTCATCGATCAGGATACGCTCCTCCGGTTAGACCAGCTTTGCCAGAAGGAAGAAAGCCGCATCGGAAAACTTCTCGAAAAGAAAACCGTCAAAAAGAATCCGGCACCACTGGATATCCAAACCTATGCCGAAGCGGTTGCCTACAGAGAGTCGGCACTGACGGCTTCCGACAAAACAGCCCGGTACGGATACCTGTACCTGTCCCAACTCCTCTTCCGGGAAACCGGCTTGTAGCAAAGGAGTACAATGTGAACATAAACAATATTTCTGCCAACGAAAGGAGCAGGAAGTATGCGCGCATTTGAACGGTTGCTTCACGGAGATCTCACTCTCAGACAATATTTCGAGGTAAACGCGATGGAAGCCAGGCACCGGTTGGAGAACCGCGAGCGGGCACGTACGAATGGGAGACTCGTCCCCACCCTGGAACTGTTTTCCACAGAGGAAAAACCCATGCGCTGGGAAGAACAGGGATTCCATTTCGCGGGCTTTCGGACTGCCTACGGATATACCCCAGCGGATGTCGAGCGCGAGTGCCCCTCGGAACAGGCCTACTGGTGCAACTCATGCGATGGGTGGATAAAAGGATCCCCTGCCGCCCGGGATTACAACGAAATTGGATTTTTGAGCGGCAGCGCCGGCACGCGCTTTTTCTGCGGTGTCTGCCAGGATCAAATCGGTGAGAGCATCACGGAAATGTCCTGACCATCGCTCCCGGTCCAATTCCATCCGATATGTCTGTGTCATAAACATCGGTATGACCGTCCGCCGGTTGCTTTTACCATCGATTCTTGTTATCGTACGGCTGTAATCGGAGATATCTCAATGGCCGTACAGGAAACACAACGGGAACGCCAACAGCGCCTTGCCCGTGAGCAGGCAGCCAAAATCAAAGAATCCCTGTGGGAACAGCTTCTCCAACGGTTCACCCACCTGACCGATAAGTTCAGTACGGATATGAATCCGACCCCTTCTCCAATGACAGGTGTCGACTATCAGGTCTATCCCGAACCAACCTCGACACAGGAACTTGGCCAGCGGGTTGCACAGCACTTGAACGAACATATCGACAGCGTGGGAATCCAATCCGCGGGTTTATCCGCACTGGAGTTCGTGGAGCGGGCATGGCTGGAAGGAGCGTTGTATGACCTGCCGGCAGGCGAAACCGCCCGCTCGATTTCCCGGTTTCTGGATGCGTGCGATTCCCGAATTCAATCCTACTGCGAAGAGGAACCGGACGGAGGAAGCGCAACCAGACTGCAACTGGTGCGCAATGGCCTCAGAATTCCTTCAAAGTGAAGTGCCTTGCGTCACACCAATATATAGTGTGGACCCGAGAGGATTCGAACCTCTGACCTTTGCAATGTCAATGCAACGCTCTAACCAACTGAGCTACGAGTCCAATCCCGATTCTTGACGATACCCCATTATATCACCTAGACTTATGGATGAGGAAGTGTTTCTATGGAAGGACTCAAGCATATTGTCGCGGTAGTATTTGATTTTCTGCAGGGAATCGTCGTATTCCTGGCCATCATCGTGATGGTGTACCTCTTCATCCTCTCCCCCCAGGAAATCAACGGACAATCCATGGAACCGACCTTCTTCAACGCAGAACTGATCATCACGAATAAATTCATCTACAAGGTTGTCCCGCCGAAACGGGGGGACGTCGTAATCTTCAAATCCCCCAAGAACAAGGACGTCGATTACATCAAACGCGTCATCGGACTCCCCGGCGACCGGGTAAAACTGGAAAATAATACGTTCTTCGTCAATGACGTCAAACTGGATGAGCCCTACCTCAGGGACAACACGGAAACCGCCGGCGGATCATTCCTGTCGGAAGGAGACGAAATCGTCGTTCCGGACGGCGAGTACTTCGTGAGCGGCGATAACCGGCCGCACAGTTCCGATTCCCGCGAATTCGGACCTATTCCGTTGGGAGACTTTATCGGTAAAGGCATCCTTCTCTACTGGCCGGTCAACCGACTCACCCCGATCGTCAATCCGACCTACGCGATCTGACCACAAAAAGAATCGGATATCCAGATTAAGCGGAAAAGGGAGTAATTAGTCGGAGAGCTTCTGTCGGAAGTGTTTGAGTGCGTTACTGGTCGTTTCGAGGTTGCCCCGAATCACCATGACGACCCGTGCCTCTACTTTAGACTGGGTAATTTTCACGAGTCCATTTACTGCCTGTGCGATGTCCTTGGCCATGGAATCCAATTCATCACTGTGGATGCGTTCCACGCGCTGAACCGGTGCCTTGTCGTTCTGGGATTTGAGGCGGCGGGCAAGATCCTCAGCCCTGCGGACCGACGCGTTCTCGGCGAGGATCGTTTTGTATGCCTCAACCATGAGTTTGATATCACCAAGTCCCGCAATTGCGCGTGCGTGCCCTTCCGAAATTGCACCCGAAATCAGTCCGTCTTTGATGGCATCCGGAAGACCCAGAAGCCGCATGGTGTTGCTGACGTATGATTCGCTTTTTCCTACGCGCTTGGCGATTTCCCCGACGTACAGGCCGAATTCCTCAACCAACCGCTGGAATGCCTGTGCGCGCTCAATAGGATTAAGATCCTCGCGCTGCACGTTTTCCACGATGGCCATTTCAAGCATGCCCTTGGCGGTAGTTTCCCGAATGACAACCGGAACCGTGGTCAATCCCGCCTGTTTGGAAGCGCGCCACCGGCGTTCCCCGGCGATGATCTGATACCCTGCCGGCGTTTTGGCCAGGACGAGGGGTTCGATGATACCGTGTTCTTTGATGGATGCCACAAGATCGGCGAGACTATCGGGAGCGATCAACCCACGGGGCTGGAGGGGGTTGGGTTCGATGAGATCAATATCAAGATGCAGGACTTGATTGTCTGGCATGGAATAAAACCGTTAGGGCAATACGGAAACCATTTTTTTACCCAGTTTCTGGTAAAAAGAAACGAGCCCGTCGACAACAGCGAAAATCGTATAGTCTTTTCCCATCATGACGCCGTTCCCGGGGAAAATTTTCGTCCCCTTCTGGCGGACGAGGATATTTCCGGATTTCGCATGCTGCCCGCCGTATATCTTCACGCCCAAGCGCTTCGAAACGGAATCCTTATTGCCTTTTGCGACGCCACCTGCTTTTACATGTGCCATATGATCAATTTTGTTTCGTTAAGAGATAAAACATCCGATGTACTACCGCCTGCGGTCTGCTGTAGCGGTACGGACCTTGTTGCTTAGTATACCCAAGCGTTTCACAGCTGTCAATAACGCTTTTCACAGAAAATACGGTCTTTCCGACAATGATTTCCGGGATCGCCATGACCACGCATCCGCCGGGTTTGAGTATGGAAATCCAATCCTTGAGACATCCCCGATATAGCTTCTCCAAACCCTTCACCGCATTCTTGATCTCCTTGGGATCCGTGATCCGGCCTTCACCGAGTTTCGGGCTTCCCATGAACGGTTCCGTAACGATTGCGTCAACCGATTCCTTACCGATCTGTCCGCTCACATGCGTCGCGTCGGCGGTGAAATAGGTGACCGGAGGAAGTTCGGGATGCTCACGACGCAGCCAGACACTGTTTGCTTTCGCCTGCTGGACTGCCTCTCCATCGGCATCGCTGCCCATGGCAATAACACCACACAGCAGGGCTTCGGACGGAATCGTACCCATACCGCAGAACGGATCCAGAAGCGTCTTCCCTTTTGCATCGGGTCCAAGCGCAAGGTTTACCACCATCCGGCTTGCCTTGAGAGGTAACATACCCTTCTTGCTGTCGCTGTACGGGCGACCCATATCCCGGTGCGCCCAGGATTCGAATTCCTGAACCGCATCCGTCCGGGAAACCAGGATGCCGTCCGCGTCCGATACCAGTGCATATTCCGTTACTCCCTGCTTCTCTATGGCTACCGAGGAAAGCACCTTGCCTTCGGAGGGGAGGAGAAACCTAACTTTTTTCCCCTGTGCTTCCAGTCTGGTTTTCAATTCCGGATACCAGGAGCCGGGAATGGATTGGACACCTTCGTAGGTGCTGATGCCAAATGTGATGTGGCTCTTCGGGTCGGAGAGAATTGCCTGTTCCAAAACGTTGATCGATAATTCAGGTATACGCGACAGGACAGTGCCGATTTTCACTGTACCGCCCAGTCGTTGGATGAGATCGGGAGTGGCAACCGGATTCCCGTCCAGTTGCACCGTTTCCGATGCCACTTCCATGACGGTATCGCCGATACGCCTGGCGTCGGGAAAAAACCGGATGACTTCTGCCGCAGCAAGATCACTGCTCCGTCCGAGGAAAAATAGGTAGGACGACATTGACGTGTTGGTTAGGAAATACTGACGATTTCGATGTCAGTTTCCAGCGGCCGGAATCCGCGTGTTTTCCGGTACCGGACTTTGCTCTTGAATCTGCGGATGGTGATCTTCTCGCCTTTTTGTTGGGAAACGATCGTGGCTTGGATCTGGGCTCCCTTTACCAGCGGTTTTCCGACGGAAATCGTTTTCTCATCGGAAACGAGCAGTACATCGGTAATGGTGAATTTATCCCCTACTTCACCTGCGATATGCGGCACGGTGATGCGCTCTCCTGGCGAGACAATGAATTGTTTTCCGGCGATCTTTGCGACTGCAAACATAGTCCATATTGTACCAAGCCGGATAACCAAATGCAATTAGCGCTCTGGCTCAGGACAAAAAAATAGCCTAGGTCACTGTGCCTGCGTTGGTACGCAGTTGCGCAAACTTTTCAGTCTGCACGTGCACAGTGAGCCTAGGCTCTTTCTGCCGATCCGAAGACCGGACAGAGATCAATTCAAACGGTTATTTCGGCTTCACCAGGATGAAGCCCGGGTATTTGTCGGCCGGAGCTGACAGAGTGCTTTTCAGGCTGGTCTCATCGGGATCCCAGGTGACATTCAACTGGAACCCACAGCGGTATTGCTTGCCGGTCGCCGGATCCACGTCCGTATAGTTGGACAGCAGCGAGTACGGCTCGCCCG
>CAYTIP010000024.1:0-8432 GCA_964437805.1 uncultured Gammaproteobacteria bacterium
CTCGTAAACGTGTGGAAAATTTTCGAGAGTGTAGATGGTTGTCTCCGACGACTTCCCATCCCAAATGTTCGTAGAGTCGTTCCAGTGCGTTGCCAACGATTGTGCTTCTCAGATGTCCGATGCTGAACCGTTTGGCGATGTTGGGTGCCGAGTAATCAATGACCATTGTTTGCGGGTCGGCTTGTTTCAACGATGCAAATGACATACCCTCATCGACGATATTTTGGACGGCTTCCCACGCTACATGGGGTTCCAGGAAGAAGTTGATGAAACCGGGCGGCAGAATATCGATCCGTTTGATACCGATGGGAGCGGATTTTTCCTCCAACAGGAGTTGCGTCCTGATATCCTCGGCGATATCCAAGGGTTTCCGTTTGAGGTGTTTGGCAAGCTGCATGGCAATAGTTGTCGTGTAGTCCCCGTGGGCGGGGATATCCGTGATACCAACTTCCGGTTGGATTGCGGGGAAAGCCAAGTCGGCGCAAACGGCCTGCAGTGCTGATGAAATCTGATCTTTCATATGTCGGGGATACCCGCGCTGACGTCGCATGTAATCATATCGCATATGAACCACGCTTACCAGCTATCCGGAGTTGAACCCGCTTGCTATGGATCGGCTGTTTCTTTAGAGCGGATTCCTGTATGCTGATCATATGGTTGTCGTCGGATGTATCATCGGACTGTTTATCGGGTCATTCTTGAATGTGCTTGTCATCCGGATGCCCAAAAATGAGGATGTCGTCACTTCCCGCTCGCGGTGCGACCACTGCGGGCGGCGGCTTTCGTGGTACATGCTCATTCCCCTGTTTTCCTATATCATCCAGGGCGGCAAAAGCCGCTGTTGCGGAAAGCCGCTCTCCATCCAGTATCCTATCAGCGAACTGGCGTGCGGGCTTGGATTTGCCGCAATAACCGGAGGATTTTTCGGACCTGGATCGGTTGCCGATCCGGTCATCATTACCCGATACGTTGCCGCTCTGGTTGTTTTCTCGTCCCTATTTGTGCTGTTCCTCACGGATCTTCGGGAGGAAATTATCCTCATGGAAATGATTTTCGTCTGCGCCGCCGCTGCACTGGTGGTTGTGATCCTGGAGCCGATTTCCTCAGGCGTTCCCCTGACGTGGCAATGGATGATCGGGTATCTCCAGTCCGGCGTATTCCTGGGTCATATACTTTCGGCAGGAGCCACCGGCTTGTTTTTTTTCTGCCTGTGGTTTTTCAGCAGGGGGAAAGCCATGGGCGATGGCGATATGTATCTGTCGGCGGTCCTGGCATTCCTTATCGGGTATCCCGATGTCGTCGTGTATTTATATGCGGCGTTCTTGACGGGGGCAATACTAGGTGCCATACTCATTTTAGTACGGAAAACGACGCTCAAAACGCATATTCCGTTCGGTCCGTTTCTCATATGGGGGTACGTCGTTGCGTTACTCTGGGGGCAGCGGATTCTGGAACTTTGGAGGACAATCGTATGAACACACCAACAGGAATATCGGGAAAACGGTCGGGATTCACGCTTCTGGAACTTCTTATCGTCATCGGCCTTATTGGTATCCTGGTTATGATTGCGGCGGTTGCCTACTCTTCTGCACAGAAAAAATCCCGCGACAGCAGGAGGAACAGCGACATGAAGGCGATCCAGGCGGCCACGGAACAGTATTATTCCGACCATAACGGGATCTATCCGACCGACAGCACCGACATTGCCTCGTACATGCCCGGAGGTATGCCCAACGATCCCAAGAACGCGGACCTGTACGTCTATACCATCAGCTGGCTGGGTGGAGGATACTGTCATTGTGCGCTTTTGGAGGGAACCGGCGGGAATTCCGGAGCCGCCTGTGCGTACTCGGCAGCCGAGAAAACCTTTTTCTGCGTGAGCCAGCTGCAATAGTATGAAACGGAAGGGATTCACGCTCATCGAAATCCTGGTGGTCATCACCATCATCGCGGTCCTCACGGCCATCGGTGTCATTTCCTATTCAAGCATGCAGAAAAACGCTCGGGACGCCCGGCGCAAGGGCGATATGAAAACCCTCCAGAATGCACTGGAACAGTATTATTCCCAGAATGATGCCAAGTATGCAACTGCTGAAGATGAGCTAACGCCATTCCTCCCCGGCGGGTATCCCAAGGACCCCAAGGATCCGACCCAAACATATTCCAGGACGACGTTCACGACAACGGCATACTGCATCTGCGCCCAACTGGAGTCCAATTCGGGGAATGCGACGGATGCCAACTGCACGTTTGACCCGGCAGGTGGTGGCGGATTCTATTGTGTGCGCGGCTTACAGCGAGAATAATATGGGAACACGGTATCGGCGTGGATTTACACTCATCGAAATACTGGTGGTCATCGTGATCATCGGCGTCCTGATGGCAATCGGCATGATGTCATATGTTTCGGCCGGAAAGAACGCCCGGGATACCAGGAGAAAGGATGATCTCAATTCCCTGCAAAAACAGTTCGAATTACATTACCAGTCGGCCGGGTCCTATCCGGTCGGAAGTGATGCGGCGGCCTGCTTTGCCGCGCTCAAAAGCGTGATTACGACGGCACAAAAACCGTTGGATCCCGATACGGACGGCGAGTATGCATGGGACACGTGTTCTGCATCCGCCTACTGTCTCTGCACACCGACGGCTTTGGAGGCACAGAAAGGGAATTCTTCGGATGATGCTTGTTCCTTTACGGACAGCGGAGGAACGTATTATTGTGTCAGGAACCTGCAGACGCTGGATGCGCCGTAACGGAGGGAATTCATATGGATAAACCGAAAACAGGATACACGATGATAGAACTATTGGTAGTCATTACCATAATCCTCATCCTGGGTGCAATGGGATTCATTGCTTATGCCTACGCAAGTGGCAATGGGAGGGATTCCCGCAGAAAAAGCGACATCGAACAATTGCGCTCCGCCATGGAATTCTACCGGACGGATGCCGGGTATTACCCGGGAGACGTGACTTCTTTCACGGCGATCAGTTCGGCGCTTTCGGTTCTGGTAACCGACGGGTATATGTCCGCACTCCCGCCCGATCCCAAAGACAATACAGCAGCTCCGTACATGGTCATATTTACCGATGGTCGCGGCACTCCGGTGCACTACTATGGGTACTGCCTTGCCGCGAAACTGGAAACACCGACGAGCACGTCGTCAAACTGCAGCAGCGGATTGCCGGCGGGATATAATTATGGCGTCAAAAATCCTTAGGCCGCCCGGATTCACCCTCATCGAGCTGTTGATTTCCATCAGTATCATGGGATTCCTTCTGGTGGTGACGCTCGTCCAGTATAACCGGTATAACGACCGCCAGCAGGTGAAGCAGGCAGCACAGACGCTGATTTCCAATATGCAGAAAGCCCGTTCCGACGCGATTTCCGGGAAGAAGCCGGAAGTGGCCGGCTGTACAGCTGCAGACCCGTTCGAGGGATATACAGTAACATTCAGTGCTTCCACCTATTCAATTGCTCCCCGGTGCAACGGAGTGACAATCGCAAGCCAGACGGTTGTGGTGTCCCTGCCCGACGAGGTTGTATTTTCGCCGGTTCCCAGTCCCGCGTCATTCACCTACTATTCCCTCACGAAGGGCGTATCCACTCCGCCTTCCGAAATTGTTCTCACAAATCAGATCTATACCATGACACTCAGCGTGGATCCGACATCCGGATCCGTCAGCGAATAGGATCGGTATGAATATATCCGGTTTTCGTATCAAGCGGCATGGCCAGTCCATGGTGGAAGCAGTGGTGGTGATCGGCGTGGTTGTCATGCTGGTAACCGGACTGGTGACGGCCACAACCACAACGCTTCGGTCGGGGCAGATGTCCAAAAGCAGGGTTCAGGCACTCCGCTACGCCAAGGAAGGATTGGAAGTCGTGCGCATCATCAAGGATGCGGATTGGAATCTCATCCCCCAGACATCCAAACAGTATTGCTTGGGTAAAGGAGAGCAAGCGCTCGTGAACGAATCGCTCCCCTGCGCCAAGACGATCGACAACACCTATTCCCGGACCGTCGCATTTGCCGATTCAGGCGCGTGTACGGCGGCCTCCTCCTGCAGGAGTGTCACGGTGACGGTAACCTGGAGTGAATCGGGACAGGATAAATCGGTGGCGCTTACGAGTTTCCTTACGAATTGGAGGACCACCCAATGAAGCGTATAGCACCCCGCGGGGTTACATTGGTCGAGTTGCTCATCGTTGCCGGAATTTTTTCCCTCGTTTCGGTCGTCATTGCCCAGGTGTTCTTCACGATCATGCGTTCAAATACCAAGACAGACACTGCCCAGACGGTGAAGGATAGCGGTGAGCGGGCGATGGAGTTCATGAGCCGACTTGTCCAGAATGCCCAGAGTATCGATGTGGCGGCTGCATCCTGTCCGGAGCGGCCCGCAGCAGGATCCGCTCTCAGTGAAATACTCCTCACTAACGCGGATAACGGCCAGACAACGCTCAAATGCGTGGAGCAGACGGTGGACGGGACCCAGATCGCACGGATCGCATCGGTTTCCGCAAGCCAGACCGTGTATCTCACCGGAACGGATGTGTCGCTGGGAAGTACGACTGCCAATACGTGCACGGATACGCTGTCGTTTACCTGCAACAGCGTCGGAACGATACCTGCATACATCACGATCTCCTATACGCTCCGACAGAAAGATCTTGGGGGCGATGTCGCGCAAGCTGCTTCATCGGTATTTGAGTCAACGGTTACGGTAAGGAACCGGCAGTAATTCAGGATTATTTGACTTTACATTAAATGAGGGTGATGGTACAGTAAAACTATATGTCCGGAATGCGGAAAACGGGACAAACCGTTCTTATTACCGTTCTCGTCCTCACTATCGCACTGACCGTTGCGCTTTCCCTTATGAGACGGACCATCACGGATATCAAGACGACCGGACAGCTTGAGGAATCCGCACGCGCATTCAGCGTTGCGGAGGCGGGAATAGAAGACGTTCTCAAACGCGGGTCCGGTTCCACGGCCACGATCCAGAGCGGCGGCGAAACGGCTACGTTCACCACAACCTATATCCCTATCGCCGGCTCAACGGGCGTGTTCACATACCCGACATCCACGGAAAAGGGAGATGTCGCAACCGTCTGGCTCGTCAACCACAATGACGACGGCACGCTGGAAGAAGCGGGAACGAATTACTACTGCAAGGAGGCTGCTCCATGTACGATCGAAATCTGCTGGGAACAACCCGCCACCCCCGCGACCATTCCCGCGATTGAAGTAGGGACGCTGTACAAGACAACGGCCGGTGCATACGGTCTGGATCGGGTTGCCATTGACCCGGACGCAGCGCGTCTCGGCAACAACTTCACACGGGGAACGGCGGTAGGAACCGGCTGCAGCGGTAAAACCAACGTGTACACGACGACTGTGACGCTTCCCACGACCAATGCGCGTCCCCTTGCGCTCCGGCTCCGGCCATACTACAACCAGACGGTTTTTTCTGTCGCGCCGGTTTCGGGCCGGACGCTGTCGCCTCAGGGGTTTGAGGTGTCCTCCACCGGGAAAACCGGCAGCGGCATAACCAGGAAAATCGTCGTGAAGAAGAAATTCGACGCGCCCGCATCGGTGTTTGATTACGTGTTGTATTCCAACACGACGATCACCAACGACATCTATCAGCCGTAACGGGATAGCCTGCCTATGTCCATACTTGGGTTAGATATCGGAACGCATAATATTAAGCTTGTCGAGCTTGTCAAAGACGCCAAAGGCGTTACGCTTCTTGCCGCCGGCAGTATGCCGACACCGCCCAAATCCACTTCCTCCAATCTTGAGATTGACCAGCAGGCGCTCGCACACCAGATTCGCGAGCTTTTGAAGGGAACAGGGGCCAAAAGCAGGGACGTGAACATTTCCCTGCCCGAATCCCAGGTGTTTACGCGTGTCATCGAGATGCCCGCCCTTTCCACGCGCGAGCTCACCTCGGCCATCAAATGGGAATCCGAGCAGTATATTCCCCTTCCCCTGGACCAGGTGAATATGGATTTCAGCATCCTGTCGGAAGGGAAGGATTCGGCAAACGGGAAAATGAAAATCCTTCTTGTCGCTGCTCCCAAGGCGCTGACCGAACGGTATATGGAGATCATGGAACTTGCCGAACTCTCTCCTGTCGCCGCCGAAACCGAGATCATCGCCCAGTCCCGGTCTTTGATCCGGTCCGTGCCAACCGTTCCCAACGTGATGATCCTGGCATTTGGCGGGCAGACCACGGATATCGCCATCATAAGGAAAGGGATTCTGATGTTTACCCGTTCTATGAGTGCAGGCGGCGACGCCCTCACACGGGCGCTTTCCGAGTCCCTGGACTTCACGCTTCTCCAAGCCGAGGCTTACAAGAAAACCTACGGACTGGAAAAGAATATCCTCGAGGGGAAGATCGTCGCGGTTGCCAAGCCGGTGATGGACTCGATCGTGGGCGAAGTTCGGCGGGCAATCGGATTTTTTGAGGAAACCTACAAGAACGAGCATGTCGGAGTCATACTTCTGACCGGCGGCAACGCCAAACTTCCAGGTCTCATTCCCTATCTAGCGGAAAACACCGGTATTGAAGTCCAGCAGGGCAACCCGTGGCTCGGCATCCGGAAAGACCCACGATTCAATGTGCTGAATGCCGAAGGGCCGCTGTTTTCCGTCGCTATCGGTTTGGCACTTCGGGAGTAACGGGGGTACGACCAAATCGGAGGCGAATATGGCTTCGCAAAACATCAATCTATTCCAGACAAAAACGACGCTCCAGCCTGCGTTGGTCATGACGGAGAAATACCTGAAAGTCGCCTCGACGATTCTGTTGAGCGTCGTGTTTTCGGGTGGATTGCTCGTGACCCTGGCCTTTATCCTGTTCGGGAACCAGCGGGACCGACTGCTCTCGGAACGGGAACAGCTGCTCACCCAGGTGAAGCGCGAAGTAGCGAAAGAAAGTCTGTTCCTCATGGTACGAAACCGCCTTGTTGCCATCGATGCGGTGATGGCCAGCCAGATTTCCTATGCCCCGTTTGTGGATACGACCCTCAAGATTATCCAGACGTTTCCCCTGGCATCGTTTTCCCTGGGAGACAAGAACTCAGTGAATATCGCCGTGAAGGTTTCCAACCTCCAGGAGGCATTGCATGTCCTCACGACCCTCCTGGATATGGAAGCAAAGAAAGAGATTACCCAGCCCACGCTGCAGTCCTTTACACTGGATGAGCGCGCCATACAGATCGGGCTTTCGTTTACCGTCGTATTGTAGACAGGCACTATGGAACGGAAAATCAAGCGGTTTATCCGCATGAACAAGACACTGGTCATCTATACCTCCCTTTTTCTCGTGGGATGCGCCGGCCTGTTTATCGGACTCATCCCTTCCATCCAGAAGGCTATTGCGTTGTATCGGGAAGTAGCTTCCCTCCAAACCGAAGTGAATAAAATCCAGGAAAAGGCGTCGATGCTTTCCGGCATCGATCAGGCAGGACTGGAAAATACTGTTGAGCAGGTTCTGGCCGCTATCCCCTCGGATAAATCCGTGACAACGCTTATGGCAACAGTAGAGGCAGTTGCCGGCAAGAGCAACCTGGTGGTGACGGATATGAGCATCGAGGGAATCGGTTCGCTTGCATCCGGATCTGCTAAGCTGGCGACCAAACCGGAAGGCAATACCCTCACGGAAATCGTCACATTCCAGGGGGAGTTGCCGCAGTTCAGGAATTTCCTGGCTGACGCGATCCGCGTCCGTAGATTGATGCGGATCAAGAGTCTGGAACTCACCGCGATCCCCAAATCCACCATGATGAATATGAAACTGGCGGTCGAAGTATTCTATTCCCCGTTGCCCGCATCCATCGGGAAAGCAACCGACAGTCTCCCGCCGCTTACGCCCAAGGAGCTGGAAACGCTTGAGAAACTTGACCGCTACCCGATCGCCTACAGCATATCCGTTCCGGAAGTTGCCCAGGTGACGGCCGGCACGCCGGTCCGGGAAGCTCCCACGGTTCCGGTGCTTACCGATCCGTTCAGCACGGACAATGTGAAAAAGGTACCGGTTTCCGTTTCTCCAACGCCGGTGCAGGTTCAATCGACGCCGACTCAAGGCATTTCTCCAACGCCCACACGGGTTGCCACTTCCACGGCAACACCAAGACCAACAGCCCTGCCTACGGTTACACCCGGACCATAACGGACGATCCGGAAATATCTCCACCCTTTCCCTCTTTCCGGGTTTGGGTTATAGCCATACGGATAATACCTGCTCTACGATGCGGGATAAATGCAGTGCTGATGGTGCAGAATTGGAGAAGGGATGGGTTAGGGTGCCACTTCCTGCCAGGTGTAGGAGAGATCCTTGAGGATGTCCGGCATGGTGACCAGGAATGCGGGATTGTACAGGAAGAGATCTGCACTCGTATCCCGGTTTCTGCCTGC
>CAYTIP010000025.1:0-8372 GCA_964437805.1 uncultured Gammaproteobacteria bacterium
GCGTCCAGGATTTCAGCCGGATGGCCCGAATCGTTGCCCGAAAGGTCCAGCTCGTTGAGACTGCCGAGTTTTTGTTTCAGTTCGATGATGATTTTCTGTGCGTTCTTTTTCCCCAGACGCGGGATGCCGGTAAAGAACTCGACGTCCGAGTGCTGTACCGCATCGGTGATATTCTTCACACCGCGGTCGATCACGGTAAGGCTGGTTTTGGGTCCGATGCCCGACACCGAAAGCAGGAGCCGGAACATCTCCAGTTCTTCTTTGCTTGTGAATCCGAACAGATCAAATGCGTCTTCGCGGATGTGGCTGTGGACAAACAGGAACAGTTTGTTGCCGGGCACCGTTTCCTGTCGGACGCGGTCCGGAACCGATACTTCGTACCCCACCCCCGAACAGAACAGGATAATGGGATTTGTCGAATTGGAGAACACGGTTCCTTCAAGAGCGCCGATCATAATGTTTTTTGTGCCGTATATGCGGTCCGGGATCCCGGCAGTTGTGACCATTGGCAGGTGTAGGCATGGGTCGCCGCGATAGCAAGCGCATCCGCCGTATCGTCGGGTTTGGGCGCCTCCTTCAGTTTGAGGAGCGTGACGATCATTTTCTCCACCTGTTTTTTGTCCGCATGGCCGTCTCCCGTAATTGTGCGTTTGACGGACAGCGGAGTATAGGATACCACAGGAATCTTCCGTTTTGCAGCGGACAGGAGAATGACCCCGCGTGCTTCGCCGACACCGATTGCCGTTTTGGCATTGGTAGCAAAAAACAGGTCCTCAATGCTTACGATATCGGGGTGGTATTTGGTGAGGAGCGTGATCATGGAATCGAAAAGGATTTCCAGGCGTTCCTCCTTTTTCCGTTCCTTTTCCGTTGCAACCAGTCCGTAGGCAATGACGGACAGCCGTGGATTTGTCCAGTTCAGGACGCCCCATCCGATCCGCGCGACTCCCGGGTCAATGCCGAATATCACCATATATATAGTATGTATCCCGTCCGGCAGGCTGTCGGGCGGCCGTATCTATCATACCCCTATTGGATTGCCAAAGCGAAAACCATATACTTAGGGTGTCGTCTATGATACAACAATTCATCGGTGCGTTTCTGGTGGCTTCGGCAATCATGGTCGGCGGAAGTTTCCTGTGGCCCGTTGTCATGAAATCAAAGCGGCCGCCGCTTCTTGAGGCTGTCCACGAGAAGGCGCTGGAAACCCAGGTCGGCAGGCAGGCCGATAATGTCCTGGGTGCATACATATCGCCGGACGGCATCGGCGGCACCGTGAATAACGCATCCAACCAGGTGATCCAATCAATAGGAACCGGTGTCCAGAACAAAGTCGAAGACATCGTCACCCAGCGACTTGTCGAGGAGGTAGTGAGACGGCTGGAAACGATGGATACCAAGGAAAAACAGCAGATACAAACGGTAATCTGCCAACCTGCCAAAGAATAATCCCTATGAATGAAGAATTGATTATACGCGCCAAACAGATCGTGGAGAAGCTGGATACCGAAACCAAACGCAAGCTGATGCGTGAGCTGGAAGCGGACTCCATGAAGCAGGACTTCTGGCAGGACCACGAGAAGGCGGCGCAGGTTATGAAACGCATCTCCAGTCTCCAGAAGGAAATCGAGGAAGCCGAAATGCTGGAGCTGTACATCGAGGAGGGGAATGAGGAAGTACTGGCAAAGGAAGTGGATCGCATGGAGTTTGCGCTCTATCTGAGTGGTCCGTACGACCGGTCCGATGCTATTTTCTCCATCCACGCAGGCCAGGGGGGAACGGAAGCGATGGACTGGGCGGCGATGCTTTACCGGATGTACGCGCGGTTTGTGGAGCGCAAGGGATGGGACAAGGAGGAGATCGATTACACGCCCGGTGAAGAAGCCGGTATCAAGAGCGTCACCATGACGGTATCCGGATCGTTCGCCTACGGGTTCCTGAAAGCGGAAAGTGGCGTACACCGGCTGGTCAGGCAGTCGCCGTTCAACGCGGACAATCTCCGGCAGACGTCGTTTGCCATGGTGGAAGTCTTGCCCGTCGTAACCGAGGATGACAAAACGACGATCAAGGAAGACGAGTTGGAATGGGACTTCTTCCGTTCGGGCGGTAAGGGCGGCCAGAACGTCAACAAGGTTTCCACTGCCGTCCGGCTTCTGCATAAACCGACGGGCATCATCGTCACCTGTCAGACGGAGCGGTACCAGGGGCAAAACCGCGAGTATGCACTCAAAATTCTGCGCGCGAAACTCTGGGCGTTGAGCGAGGAAAAACGGAAGAAGGAAGAACTGAAGCTGCGCGGCGAATACAAGACGCCCGGCTGGGGAAACCAGATCCGTTCCTACGTCCTGCACCCGTACCACATGGTGAAAGACCTGCGGACCCAGCAGGAAACCAACAACACGGACAGGGTACTGGACGGAGATATTGAAGATTTCATCATGGCATACTTGAAAAAAATATCATAAGTCGCAATAATAGATGCACGGCGACCGCAACACGGTTTGGCCGGAACCGCATAATGATGGTTTGAAAGAAAGGTGCGTATGCAGACACATCAACACACGACACACCCGGCTACCGACACAAGGCCGATCGTCCAGCCCCTTGAACGCCCAGCGCCTGCCAAAAAGCCCGTTTATCTTGCATTGGGCGGTGTGTTTTTCCTTCTGATTCTCGTCGGGGTCGGGACGGGGTATCTCCTGGCCAATCCCGCAAACGGGAAAAGTATGACCGTATCGGGCCAGACCGTGACATCTGCCGGCGGCAAGGCGTTCGGGAGCACGGATACCAAGACGTTCAGCGACTCGGCAGTAGGAACGCTGGAAAAGGGCGGCATAGGACAGGAAGGGACACACAAACTCATCCGGGATGGCGGACCGTCGCAAACGGCGTGTCTGGTCTCCTCGGTTCTGGATCTTGATGAATTTACCGGAAAAAAAGTGAAGGTGTACAGCAAAACCATGGCGGCAAAGGAATGCCCCTGGTTCATGGACGTTGGGCGCATAGAGCTCCAGTAACCAAACCGAATCCATGATTCAATTCGATCACGTCTCAAAAGAATTCGGGACGGCAACTAAAGCCCTTTCCGATGTTTCCGTCGATATCAATGACGGGGAATTCGTCTTTCTCATCGGGAAATCCGGAGTCGGCAAAAGCACGTTTCTGCGGCTCATTCTTCGCGATGTCCTCCCTACGTCCGGCAGGGTAATCGTGGACGACTGGGATGTGACTAAACTTCCCCAGTCCAAAATCCATCTCCTCAGGCGGAAAGTCGGGATGGTATTCCAGGATTTCAAGCTGCTCATCGACCGCACGATTTACGAAAATATCGCACTCGGTCTGGAAATTCTGGGGAAATCGCGCCAGGAAACGGAAAAAGGCGTCCTGGATGTCCTGGAACTGGTCGGCCTTCCCCATAAGCGCAACTCGTTCCCCCTCCAGCTTTCGGCGGGTGAGCTGCAGCGCGTGAGTATAGCGCGTGCCATCGTCGGCGGTCCGAAAATCCTCCTTGCGGACGAGCCAACCGGCAATCTGGATCCGGAAACGTCCTGGGACATCGTCCAGATCCTGGAGGAAATCAATGATCTGGGGACGACGGTGATCGTTGCTACCCATAACGAGTCATTCGTTAATTCGATGAAAAAGCGTACGCTCACCCTCAAGGACGGGAACATCCACACGGACGAACAGAAGGGGAGATATCACACGGTTGAGCGTCCGGTGAAGCACAAGGCCAAACACCATAAGGAAGAGGATAAGGACAAGGATGACCACAAGGATGAACACAAAGAGGACCATAAAGAGGACCGTAAGGAAGACAAAAAAGACGACCATAAGGGGCACCATAAGGAAAAATAACCGATACCTATGAAACCGTTTGCCATATCCTGGACCCATATCAGACGCTCCCCATACCAGTCGCTTGCCGCGGTGATTACGATGTTCCTGACGTTCCTTTTAAGCGGTGTGTTCAGTCTCACAGTGGGGACATCCTTCCTCGTTCTCCAGTACTTCGAAAGCAAGCCGCAGGCGACGGTATTTTTCAAGGATACGTCCGGAAAAACCGACGCCGACGTACTCAAGGGGACGCTTGAGGCAACGGGGAAGATTGCGGGCATCAAATACGTTTCCAAGGAAGACGCTTTGGCTATCTACAAGGAGCAGAACAAGGACGATCCGCTTCTTCTGGAAATGGTGAACGCGGATATCCTACCGGCATCGCTTGAGGTGTCGGCAACCGACCCCCGGTATCTTAAGGAGCTGGAACCGGTGATGAAGGAATCGCCCGGTGTGGAGGAAGTCATTTACCAGAAGGATGTCGTGGACACATTGGTTTCCTGGACGAACGCCGTGCGTCTGGTGGGAAGCATCCTTGCCGCACTTCTGGCACTGGACGCAATTCTTGTGGTCATGACGATTATCGGCATGAAGGTTGCCCTCAAGAAGGACGAGGTGGAGATTCTCAAGCTGATCGGTGCATCAAAATGGTATATCCAGTTGCCGTTTCTTCTGGAAGGAGGAACCTATGGTGTGTCCGGTGCTGCAATGGCCTGGGTGGTTATGATGGTGCTGATCGTCTGGTTCCGGACGACACTCCTCTCCTTCCTGGGAATTATTCCGCTTATCCATGCCATGCTCCAGTCGCTGACGTCAACGGTATTTCTGGCCTGTTCATTCGGATTCCTCATCATCCTCTCCGCACTCGGATTCCTTCTGGGAGGCATCGGGAGTTTGATCGCACTCAAGAAGTACATCACCTTTTGACACATGGCGTGGCTCATGAAGAGATTTGTCCGGATCGCCTGCATCGTGCTCGTTTTACTCCTGCCGCTATCGGGTGTATCGGCACAGACCTCGGAGATCGATTCGCGCATCGAACAGCTCAAATCAAAGATTTCCGACCTCCAGAACCAGGAAAACTCCCTTTCCAAGCAGATCACCATCATTAATTCCAATATCGAGCTGACGACCCTCAGGATCGAGACCATTAAATTCGCCATAGACAAACTGACCAAGGAAATCGACGAATTGGCCGACGAAATCGGACGACTGGAGATATTGCTCACCAAGCGCTCCGAACTCATGCTCCACCGTATTCCGGAGACGTACAAACAGCAGGTCACGCCGTCATTCGGCATTGCCCTTTTTTCCAATAATATTTCCGATTTCTTCTCACGGATGAAATACATGAACCGGGTTCAGGAGGAAACGGCATTGCTTCTGGTCCAGCTCAAGGCTACCCAGAATAATTTCGGCGAGCGCAAGGCAACCCGCGAGAAGAAGAAAGCACAGCAGGAGGAGCTGAAAAAACAGCAGGAGCTGGAACAGCAGAAACTTGCTTCGCAGAAAAAAGAGAAACAATCGCTCCTGACGCAGACGAAAAACAGCGAGGCCCAGTACCAGGCACTCCTTGCCCAGGCATTGGCGGAAAAGACTGCAATCGACAAGGCACGGGTGGAAGGAGTCAGTGTAGGACCGGTCAAGAAAGGCGATATCATCGCACTTGTCGGCAATACCGGGTACCCGGGGTGTTCAACGGGCGCCCATCTGCATTTTGAAGTGCAGCGGGGCGGAAGCTGGGTCAATGCGGAAGAATATGTCCAGGGGAGGGAAGTGTTCGATGATCAGAACGGAGGTAGAGCACGGATCGGTAGCGGCAGTTGGGATTGGCCGCTGGACGGGGATATCCGTGTTACCCAGCGCTACGGAAAAACTCCCTATTCATGGCGGTATTCCTACAGTGGGGGGATCCACACGGGGATCGATATGGTGTCTTCAACAGAACTCATCAAGGCACCGGCTGACGGAACCCTCTATGCCTCAAGCCAGTACTGCGGCGGAAGCAGTCTCATCAAAATCAAGTATATCGATCACGGAAACGGGGTGACCAGTTTCTACCTGCATGTCCAGTAGAATGCCCCGTGAGGTATGTTTGCCCGACGATTATCCATCGTGTGCATGGGTGTGTGTTTTTTCGTCCTGAGAACCCAGGTTTCATCGGCCCGTTCCCTCCAGATTACTGCGGACAAAACACAACTCTCCGGCGACGAACTGCTCCGGGTGACCGCATCCCTATCGGGATTCACCGACGGGGAGAACATTCGTCTCAAAGGTGCGTTTTTCCAGCCGGGATCGTCCAATTATTTCGGCTGGACGAAAACGGATGCCGGATTCGTGAAAAACAGCGAAGCGACTGCCAACCAGCACAAGGTTACCGTCGGGCAATGGGACCGCACTCTTGATGTCCGGTCGGATTTCACCGACAGTGGATTCCGGGGAGAAGGCGAATATCTCCTGAAAATCGGATTCTACTACCAGACATCGGCAGATGCGTATTCGGGGGTCCAGTGGTCAGCCAACACGGTGTCCGTGACCATCAACGAACCGGATCCCACACAAACCCCCTCGCATACGCCAACCCGGACACCAACACAGACGCCTGCCTGCACACCTACTCCTGCCCCGTCGCCTGTTCCCACGATGACTCCTTCGGACACGCCGGCAACAGATACACCTGTTCCTGCAATCATTGTGCCACCCGTTTCCAGCGATGGCACGGGAGTTGGTGGGGAAGCTGTTTTGGGGGCAGCAGATGCCCCGTCCGGATCAACTGCCGGGATAGTCCGCAATGCTCCGGCGGGGAAGGCTGCGATCGTCGGATGCCTGTCGATGGGAGCGGCATGCGCTGTCTTTTCGGTAGCATTTGCACTGCGCAGATACCTGTTGTAGTGTTTGTGCGCTATACTGGCAATATGAAATTCATACGATTCTGGGGACCGGTACTTCTGTGGATGTCGGTTATTTTCGCCTTTTCCCAAAAGCAGAAGGTGGCAGTCAGCGATTCCTATACCGTAAGTTTCCTGTTTTTCAAAACCCTCCATCTTATCGAATACGCGACACTCTACGTACTTTCCTACCGTGCACTTACCAATACGGGAGCTACCCGTTCGGCGGCATTTCTCTGGGCATTTGCCATCGTTCTGGTATGGGCATCGTCCGACGAACTGCACCAGCGGTTTGTGCCCAGCAGGGAAGGGAAGCCACGCGATGTTATAATTGACTGCATCGGAGGGGGAATCGGATGGATTACGATACGGAATATAGTACCAAAAGCGCCAGCGAAACTCAGGAAATTGGCGAGCGATTGGCAGTTGCATTGAACCGCCTGAAGCCTGAGGAAGGGGCACGGCTCCTGTGTCTCCACGGGGAACTGGGGAGCGGGAAAACCACGTTCGCCCAGGGATTTGCCCGGGGATTGGGCATATCCGGTCGTCTGCTCTCCCCCACGTTTATCATTGTCCGACGTTATGGAAGAGCCCGCAGTGATTCCACATTTCTCTACCACATCGATCTCTACCGGATTTCCGACAGCAGGGACGTTTCCGAACTGGGATTGCTGGAAATATTTGCTGATCAGGACGCGTTCGTTCTCATTGAATGGGCCGAACGGATAGCGGATATGCTTCCCGAGAAACGCACCGAGCTGTATTTTGACGTGGTGAACGAGGGAACGCGAAGGATACGCATTGTTAAGACAACGGTATGAAACAGGGAACCGACACGCCGGCAGCACAGGCAACGAAGATCCTGAAAGAAGGGGGAATCGTGATATTTCCGACCGATACGGCATTCGGCATTGGATGCAGAATGGACAGCCGTACCGCCGTAGACCGCTTGTTTAGCATCAGGAAGCGGCCGCTTACCCAGGCAACACCGGTGCTGGTGGCCTCCGCCGATCAGGCACTCCCCTACCTTAATGCACCTTCAGATGTTGTGCGACGTTTAACGGTGCAGTATTGGCCAGGTGCACTGACGATCGTGACAGCCTGCAATACGGAAATGGTCTACTCCCCCATCAGGGGCGGGACCGGAACGATTGGTGTCCGGATGCCGGATCATCCCGAACTCTTGGGTATCATACAAAGCGTCGGGGTACCGGTGCTGGGACCATCGGCCAATATCCATGGCGAAAAGACGCCGTTTACCGCCAGCGAATTGGACGAAGCGCTTGTCCGTCAGGTAGACTTCGTCCTTCCGGGAAGCGGGAACGCGTCGGCAGTATCGACGGTTGTGGATTGCACGAAGGATCCGTACGTCATCATCAGGCAGGGCGCCGTGGTATTGCCCAGGAATCAGTTCACGCTGTTCATCGATGCATCCCAAACCCATGAAATCCGCGTCACCCTCCGGCGGGGTACAGGGGAGAAGACTTTGACATTTGCCTCCGTCCGCCCGTCATCCGAGCGGATCCTGCCGCTCGTCCGGTCGCTGTTGGAAGAGGAGCACGTATCATTGGAGGATTTGGGTGCTATTGAGGTGCACTCCGGGCCGGGTTCGTTTACCGGACTCAGAATAGGGGCCGCGATCGGGCT
>CAYTIP010000026.1:0-7963 GCA_964437805.1 uncultured Gammaproteobacteria bacterium
GAGTCGCCATTGGACTTATTCTCAATACGCAGCCTCTTCCGGTTACGATTATCGTCACCATCCTGGCGTCGCTAGCCGTGGAAAAACTGCGGACCGGCAACCGCATACCGGGAGAAGCCGTTCTGGCGATGCTCCTGCCCGGAGGGTTGGCATTGTCCATCGTCCTCATGAGTTTGAGCAATGGATTCAACACAGGACTTTTCAGCTATCTCTTCGGCAGTATCGCGACTGTGACGCCAACGGACATCGGAATGACGCTGGGATTGGGTATCGTGACGGTTTGCACGGTCATGCTCTTCTACCGACAACTGCTCTTCACGTCATTTGACGAGGAGACGGCCCGCGCAAGCGGCATCCGGGTCCAATCTATCAATACCCTGCTCATGGTCCTTACTGCCATCACCGTATCCCTTTCCATGCGGGTCGTGGGAGTACTCCTGATCGGCGCACTTATGGTGATTCCGGTCATATCCGGCATGCAGCTTGCAAAAAGCTTCCGCCAATCCATGGTCTTTTCCATCATCCTGGCACTGATATCCGTCATCATCGGACTCGTGCTTTCCTACTATTTCAATCTTCCCGCAGGAGGCACTATCGTACTCCTGGCACTTGGGATATTCCTCGTTACATCGTTGTTGAAGAAACCGTCATGAAGCGCCCGCATCCTGTCATAAGGTATGTACTCATCGTCTTTCTTTCCCTGGTGATTGCAACCGCGCTTGCTGGTATCGTCAACACCACTTTCCCATTCCTTTTCAAGATTCAGGACAGTACTCTCGGACAATTTTTTTCGCGCCGCCAAACATGGAAACGTTGCCAAGACGCGTCCGATGTGCGTCTTTCAACCCCTGAGTTGATCCGGTGCGCGTATAATGCAAAAACCATATCCGCAGACGAAGGGATACAATATCTTATTTATGCAGTCGGTGAATACGAAAAACTTCCGATGGAATTTAACAGCGATATCCCCTGGGATGAAGAATCCATACTAACCGATCTCAAGCAAATCTTGGCATCGCCAGCCTCCTTCTGCGAACTCCAGCCAAAAACACAAACCGAACTAAAACGACGGTTCGGCAAAGCACCGTCCTGCGGGCAGGAAGCACCAATCCCCCAGCATACCGAAAGCCGTCCGTAACTACAGCAATATGGAGTTAACGGAGAGGTTCTGTCAGAAACGCTGATTCCCCAATTACTGCGAAACTGGTAACGAAGGCCGTGGATCGATAAATTCGGTGGAAACCACATGCATGATTCCCACTATATCGTACTTCTGCCACGCATTGGAGCTGATGGCCTCGATGGGAACGACAGAGCCCTTCACGGTAATCCTGCCGCTTGTCGGGAAACGGATCGTTTCCTCTTGGGGAAGGCCTCCCAAATCCAACGCATAGTAGAATCCGCCCGCCGTGCGGATGCCATATGCGCATTCCATGGTGCTCGCCGCCCGTTTATCCCTGTGCGGGAGACAGACGAATTCTCCGCTCAGCGTGGTTTCGTAGGGTGTTATTGCTGCTGATTTGGGTGACACAAAGGGCCGTCGGTTGATCCAACCCATACCGGAACAGGTGACAAATCCCCAGAGGATGAGAAGAAAAAACACGAGGAATCCGATGATCGCAAGTGTTCGGGAACTCAACCGTTCCATACAACCAGTATAGCAGATTTTGCTATACTCTCATGTATAGTATGACACCTCATCAACAGCGTCAACTCGAATTGATTGGGAGGTTGAAGGAACAGGCGGCAACCGGCGCCATATCCTTCAGCATCGTTTCGCCCGTATCCGATTATGGATCCGATCCGCGCATATGCTTGACCAGTGTCCACTTCCCGCGACCGGATTTCACCGATACGATCATGAGTCAAATTATTGCGCCACTTCGGAAACTTGAGCCTTCCTATTTCTACTATCCGCAGAAATCGCTCCACATGACGATCAAAAACGTCCGTGTCATCAGTGATCCGCCGCATTTTAACGCTACTGGCGTGGAAGCAGCACGGAACGTCTTCTCCGCCGTTGTCCCTCAACATCGCCGCTTCCGCGTTTTCCTATCACGCCTTCTTGTGTTCCCCGGCAACCTGTCGCTTGTGGGTGTCACGGATTCGGAACTGGACGGACTGGTTCTTGATCTTGACCGTGGCTTGCGTCAGGCTTCCATCCCGGACGACAAAGTATATCTCAACGACCGGTATTTTTTCGCCAATATGACACTTGCCAGATTCTCCACCCCACCGTCTGAGGCTTTCAGGGAAGCGGTTTCCCGACTTGAGAGCAGTGTGGTTTTCCCACCGTATGAAGTGGACAGCGTCACACTCCTTTCCGGCAATGCGGTATTCTCCCATCCGACGATATGGGGAACCTGGTTTTTATCCGGCTGATCACGACGGGAATCTCTTGCAATACCACGCCGCTGACGTATACAATTGCACCACGCCTGTTCCCGTCTACCAACGGATAACGCCTCCATAGCTCAATGGCAGAGCAGCGGTATCGTAAACCGTAGATGTCAGTTCGATTCTGACTGGAGGCTCCGATTTGCTTCCCGGCTGAAGCTCGGATAAGATAGGTACGTATGGTTCGATCTCGACTTCGGAATTACCAGGACCGGAAAGAACGCCGCCAGATCGTGTTGATGGTCGGAGGCATTTTCGCACTCCTGGTTTTTTTACTCCTGTTCGGCGTTAAAATCCTGGTTGCCTTCAGCCTGCTTGTGGACAATCTCCGCGGCACCACACCCAAAGACCCCCAGCAGACCCAGGTCATTATCCTTCCTCCTGTCCTTGATCCGCTGCCCGAGGCGACCAATTCGGCGGCAATCCCGGTATCGGGCAAAGCCAAAGGAGAGGTAACCGTCCTTCTCTATGTGAACGAAAAACAATCGGAGGAAACCAAACCGGAAACCGATGGCGCGTTCAAATTTCCCGCGGTGGCCCTCAAGGAGGGTACCAACGTGATTTCCGCAAAGGCGACGGACGGGAAAAATACCAGCGAACTATCGGAAGTCTACACGACGATCCTGAAAAAAGGAGAGCCGAAACTGGAAATCAGTGCGCCTTCGGACAACGCCGAGTTATCCGGCGAAAAACAGCAAACAACGGTAACGGGCACCACAGACAGCGAAAACACCGTACGCATCAACGACCGGATAGTGGTTGTGAGAAGCGACGGGTCCTTCTCCTACGACCTGCCGCTTTCGGAGGGCGAGCAGACGATCATCATCATCGCCAAAGACCCGGCTGGGAACGAGACGAAAATCGAGCGCAAAGTGAAGTTCAAAAAGTAATCCCGGGTCGAATCCCACTCTCTGCCCACCATCACCCACGGTTTATGTTCTTTTTGTCCGTGGAGGACATACCGGTGCCCAAAAGAATGCACATCCAGAAAAATATCCAGGGATAGAAGAGTGTATTGTTAAACAACGCATGTACGGCAATCGAAAGAAACGACAGCGAGAAAACAACGCCGATCCATTGCTGTTTTCCTGACAGGAGCTGCATACCCAAGCGTGCTACACCGTAGGCAAGCCGGAGAAAAACCGCCAAACCCGCGATACCCGTGGTCAGGAGAATGACCAGAATACTGTTGTCCGCTCCTGCCGCCGCGTGGGATTTCCAGGAGAGCGAGCCGTCCGCATCCTCGGTTGTCCTCAGGGACCGCAGAAGATTGAACCCGTACCCAAACAACGGAGCGCGTGCGATGAGCTGAACGCTTTTGGACCAGTTGGTCATCCGTGCAACTCCCGACACGCTTCTGGTCATCGGCGTCACCTGGGCGAAAGGGACAGGCGCGAAAAAAGCACCTGCCAGTACGACACCGGCAACGAGCAGATATCTCCAGTTACGGGAATACAGGACATACCAGAAAAGCGGTAAGAGCAACGCCAGGATACTGCTTCTTGAGCGGGTCAGGACAAGCGCGAGTAGAACGACGGATTGCGCAACCGGCATGAGTAAATTGCGTTGCGTCTTTCCGGAAAACGCGAAACCCGCAAAAAACGTAAGTACCAGCACTGCTCCGGTAAAATTCGGATCCAGAAGTGTGGAAAACAACCGGTAGTAATGGGGATCCCACCCCAGGTATTCCAGATTCCTGAGATTGGGATACATAGCAAACTGGATGAGGCCCAGAACCGCAAATCCCATACCAAGCCAGTACAGCCGCTTTACCCATGCACTGCTTTCATTGCTCTTGATAACCACGGGGACGAGCAGACTATAGAATGCGATGCGAATTAGATACCCGCTCCCCGCTATCCACTCGTTGACCGGCACGCGAGTACTGTTGAGGATAAGGGACAGCAAACCGACGCCAAGAAACGCTATCCAGGAAGATACCAGAATTCCCCTCATCCGCACCACTCCTGTGGTGCGCGGGAACGAAAACAGCAGGAAGCAAAATAGTGCGGCATCAAATGGATACAGCACCACACTCCCGTATACCGGTACACGGACCGTCGTACCCAGCAGAAGACTCACGAGAAATAGCGTCCTCAGCAACGATTCCATATCAGATTTTGGCTTTTCTCCCACTATACAAAAGGTATATCCAGAACACAAACGCCCCGATGCCCGCATGCGACAACAACAGGACTCTACCGTCGGACAAAAAAGCCGAGGGATTGGTAATGTTGATTCCTACCAGAAGTCCGGTCAGGCCGATGAGTATCCATGATCCGATCGATTGGGAACCGGCGGCCGCCATCACGAAGGCAGGCAGGAGAAAGACGTAGTGGTGCTGCCAGGACAACGGCTCGATGAGAAGATACACCGGAAGCAGCAATACCCATGCACGGACAACCGACACCCTGTGCCGCACAATGAAAACGATCGTTAAGAAATACAACAGGAGTGACGCACTGATCCACAGAGGTTTGACGAGCGGCGAAAACGGCATGACCCTGCTGAGGGTCGCCGCTAACCCCTGGTTGTAATAGACTTCCGGGGATGCAAACGTCATCAGGTTGCCGACATTCGCAGTAATGTATTCACCATACATATCCCATCCGAATACCATCCCGAATACGATTCCCACCAATAGTAGAACAATTCCCGTTGCCGTCAATTCCTTCCATTTCCCAAAGAGCAGGAACAACGGTGCAAACACCACGAGTTGAGGCTTCACAAGGACAACAAGCGCATATACCAATGCTGTCGGGAGCCAGTGGGATGCGGATCTGCGCATGCGATGGATAAGAAGAAGCAGAAGCGCTAAAGCCACGATGTTGGACTGACCCATACCGAGGGTAAAACGGAACGGGAACGAACACAGGGCTCCGGCCCAGACTACCGGCAGGTAACCGGACGCGGATTTGCCGGTAAGTCTGACGGAAAGGAATGCACAGTACCCGATGAGAAGAAACGATCCGATCACCCAAAACGCCTGGGCAACGGTATAGGGAAGACAGGTAAACGGGAGGTACAGAAGCATGGATACCGGCGGATAACCGACACCGGTGTACATATCCCGCTGCTGGTATATGGATTCCCCTCTGCCCAGCGCTGCGGCTGCATCGTAATAGACGCTGAAATCCGGTGCTGTTGAGCTGACGATGCGCGCCAGGGCAATTACGGAGTAGATGGCAACGAGGATGCACGCCGCCCACATGCCCACGCGGATCCAACGGTCAGGATGTGTGCCCATGTGCAAGCAAATAGAGTTTGGCACGCGTGAGAAATGAATGGAAACTCATGAGCATGGTCATGAGAAACCCCTCGGTTCCGTCCAGATACCCCAGCTTCACAATGTAATTATTCAGGAATTTGGCGATAGGGTAGCCGAGTATGGAAAAAACCGATGCACGTACCCCACGGTCAAACATATGCCGTGCGTTTATCGTCGTATACCTGTTTATTTTTTCGACAAATTGTGCGACGTTTTTGTGGGCGGTGTGATACAGGGGATGCTGGAGCGTCTCCCGGACTCCCGGGATATCCCAGTATTCGTGAACCGGGCGTTTCCAGATACCCGCGTCTTTCCTGCCGAGCCTCACTAACGCAACATGCGCGGTTTCCCCATGCGCGAGAGTCCTCCCGAGGAACATATCCTGCCGCCTGAGGAAATACCCATCAGTCCCCTTTCGGTCGGTCCCCTGCCGTGAAATCCTATCCCGAATTTCGCCTGCCAATTCGGGAGATACGACTTCATCGCTGTCAACGAACAGCACCCAATCTCCCGAAGCGTGGGACAGGGCGAAATTGCGCTGGGCGGCGAAATCGTTCCCCAGTACTCGGGCCAGGATACGGCATCGATGGTTTCGGGCTATTTCCAGGGTACGATCGGTGGAAGCGTCGTCCAGGACAATGCACTCGTCACTCCAATCCACGGAGTCAAGGGTTTGTGCGAGGGATTCCTGGCTGTTGTGCGTGAGGATAACGGTCGTAAGCATACGGATCACCGGGATACTCCGTCCAATACCTGCCTGTACACCCGGTCGAGTTTGTCGGCGATAAGATGGACGTCATGCACCTTGATCGCCCGTTCACGGGCATTTCTTCCATAGTATACCCGAAGAGCAGAGTCTGTGATGAACCGCTTGATCTGTGCAGTAAGTGAATCCGCATCCTGTTCTGCGGCAAACAATGCGCAGGATCCCACATTCTCGGGAATACCGCCGCTTTTGGTCGTCACGATGGGCAGAGCCATGCTTTGGGCTTCCAGCAGTACAGTACAGTACTGCTCCTGCCAGGTAGAGGTTGCAACACTGGGCGCAACAAGGATATCCGCATCTCGATAGATTGCCGGCATGCCGTCGTAGGACGCGTGGACGAACCTGACTGCGTGTTCTAGTTTGTGCAGACGGATAAACCGGTCCATCTCCTTTCGCGCTGTACCCTGGCCGACAAACACGAAATGCAGTTCATTTGCGATCGAATCGTCCGAGAGAAGTTTGACCGCGGACTCCAGAATGGTCATAACTCCTTTATATAGTTCCAATCTCCCCGAGAACATGATGGTGAGGTCCTTTGAGGACCTGCCGAGTTTGCGCATGTGATCCGGATCGGGCTTAAACCGTTTTGAGTCAATACCGTGACCGATTACCGTAATGTTCCTGGGTGATGCGCCTTCCTGCAGGAGTGCCTGTTTTGTTTTATGCGTCAGGGCAATAATATGATCCAATTCCCGTCTGGCGCGTGCCTTGAATGCTTTCCTGCCGTGGATTCCTTCGTTGTTGTGCGGGATGTTTTCCAGTACCGTCGCCACCACAGCTTTCACGTTTCCCTGCTTTCTTGCATTAAGGCACTGCTGTGTATAGTGATAGTAGGTTTCTGCGGTATGGACGATATCCAAGCCCTGCAGCTTTCCCTCCAGACCGAGAAGATAATGGGCATCGACAAACAGACGATTCAATATCGGCATCTTCATGGGGAAATCCGGTACATCCATGGGGCTTGGTAGGCGGACGACAGGAAACGGAAAATCATCATGCATGGGAGAAAGCGAGCCGAATGCCGTAATATCGTACTGGCCGGCAAGCGGCGCGAATGACTGCATCTCGAACCGGTTGAGAAACGCTCCGCGCACGATACCAAGTTTGGTCATATGCCCGCTTCCTTCCGTACACAGGCGGAAAACCGTTCCCAGGTGAATTTCCGGGCTCGTACGAGTCCGCGCTTTCTATAGTCTGTCCGTACCTGTTTCTCCGTTGCCAGTCGGACCATTGCCCTTGCCATCGCAAATTCGTCATCTTGTCCAATGAGCATTCCTGCTGGTCCGATAAGTTCCTTCATTGCGGGGAGGGAAGGAGCGATGACGGGACAACCGGATGCGAATGCCTCCACGACAGGCAGACAGAATCCTTCCGACTTGGACGCCGTGACGAAGGCAGTCGCACCCCGATAGTAGGAAGCGAGTATTTCGTCCGGCACATGTCCTAAACGATGCACGACACCGGAAAGACCAAGTTTTGCGATTGTCCGGGGAATTTCCTCATCGGGCCAGTAATCACCGCCGATAAGGACG
>CAYTIP010000027.1:0-7956 GCA_964437805.1 uncultured Gammaproteobacteria bacterium
TACTTTGCCTGCCTCCCGGGCTTTCTTCCACCCTCCCAGTACCACGAAGTCCGCAAACGAAACGCAGTCGGCCTTGATGAACTTCTTCTCGAAATCCGTGTGGATGACGCCTGCGGCCTGCGGCGCTTTGAGGCCGACGGGGATCGTCCACGCGCGGGATTCGATGGCGCCGGTCGTGAGAAACGACATGAGGCCGAGCATCCCGTACGTTTTCCGGATGAGACGGTCCAAACCGGATTCGGTTACACCCAGCGACTGGAGGTATTCGACCTGTTCTTCGGGAGACAGGCTGACCAGTTCCGCCTCCGTCTTTGCGGATATCTCCAACAGAGACGAGGATTCGCGTGAGGAGGCTGAGGCAAGCTGTGCTTCCGTCACGTTACGCACGTACAGTACGGGCTTCAAGGACAGGAGATGGAGATCCCGAATGAGAAGCCGTTCATCCGAATCCATCACGATGTCCCTGGCACTCGTGCCGTCGTTCATTCCTGTTTTGAGACGCGCGATGATGTCCCAACGCTGGAAATCTTCCTTGGTGGAGCGGCCTGGCTGGATTTTCCCGGTTGCGTATCCTGCCGGTTCCTGCTGCTTTTCCAGCGTCTGCAGGTCCGCAAGAATGAGTTCGGTTTCGATGATATCCTGGTCCCTGAGCGGATTAATTTCCCCTGCGACATGGACAACAGACGGGTCGACAAACTCACGGATGACGTGGCAGATCAGATCGACTTCCCGGATGTGCGAAAGGAACTTATTACCCAACCCCTCCCCTTTGGATGCGCCGGCGACGAGTCCTGCAATGTCCACGAATTCGACGACCGCAGGAACGATGGGCGGGGTTTTTTCCAGCTTCTCCTCCTCTTTGGTAATCAGGGAAAGTTGGGTAAGCCGCGGGTCGGGAACCGGCACGATGCCGACATTGGGTTCGATGGTGCAGAACGGGTACGGCGCGGCGTCGGCTACCTGCTTTTTCAGGAGCGCATTAAACAGCGTGCTTTTGCCCGCATTGGGAAGTCCGACTATACCGATCCGCAGTGACATACCCGGATTGTACCATGGAGATAATCCACCGTACACGGGAGGAGGAAAAGAGCATCGCGCTGCTTGCAGGAACACCCGGTTTTGCGAAAGGGCCTATCTTCCGCTCCCGCAAAGCCGTGTAGTATGTCCCCGTAAGCAACGCGCTGCTCTCTTGTCCGTGTTCACTGCACCAATAGTTGATGAAGTGGAGACGAACAGGGAGAGCAGGAAACAATAGCGCGTGGATAGACCACACCCTAGAGTTATGACTCTCCCTGTTTCAAGCAAGTTCGATTGATCGGATTACGGCATGGTGACTGGCACCAAGCGCAGCATCGGCTCCTCCGAGCTGATGCTTGTGATCGTGACGGTTCCCCGCCACGCGCTGATCCCGTCCTTGATCTCCCATTCACCGGCCATGGCGATAGTGCAGTTCCAGCAATCGAAACCGTACTTTGTCGATGTGCCGACTAATTGGACTTTGACGCCGGTTGCGAGGTCCGGGCAGTCACTCAGCGACAGTTCGCTGACGTTCATCAGGCCGTACGAACCGACGCTGAAGGTGTACTCGGGATTCCCGCAGAGAATCTGCGCTTCTGCCATTCCCGATTCCAATGATACATCTTCATATTCGCCGGCCCCGTGGCTCACCGTATGGACGTTCTTTACGGCGTCCCCGTTTTCGATCAACTCGATCTTACTGGGCGGCTCCGTAGGCGTCTCAACGACAATGGCGGGCGCGTTGCAGGCAGCGAGGATCAACGGGAACAGGACGAAGAACAGCACGAACAACGGATTTCGGTTTGCGGACATTTCAGCCTCCATAACGAGAATTTGTCTGGCATAGCCAGTTGAAAAAGTATTGGTACCCCACATCCGGCCAACAACCCCATGATGACCAGGTTTGGGGCACCAAATACCCTTCGCACGCCCGCAGAAAACCGCTCTCGTAAATCCGATCCGATCCTTGTGAATGTGCAATCGACACTTGCCCTTGTGCCAGGCAACCTTGGCGGCTCCGGCGCGCTCGCCGGTTAGCCTCAGCTTACTGGCCACAAGTACCGTTGACCGGTGACCCGGGAAACGGAAGCTGGCTTTGAAGCTGTCAGCCTCAAAATCACCTTCCGGACCCCGAAAAAGGCACAAAAAAAACCAGCCTATGGGAAAACAAGCGAAAATCCCCCCTTGGGGACGCTTGCTCCGACACGAGATAGGCGCATCGGAAATTCGGCTGGTCAACATGGATTGCACGGTGTCAAAGAACATTCCTATTATACTATAGGCTTCGATACTTGTCAAGTACTATAGGCTTTTACCTCCATCCCTGGCCTCAAATACGTACTTGTCAAAACGATGTGTCATGTACCTGACGAATTACGACACAAGAGGTCACGATGGGATAAGCGTATGGAAGCGTCGATGCAGACGGGAGAGCCAGTGGCTGATTCCTTCTTCGGCAAAGCCGGCAACGTAGATGCACACGAAGACACCGTTCAGCGCGTATCGCCAGAATCCCGCAGTCAGATAGCTGAAACCCGACGCCAGCAGATAGAGGCAAATGAATAATTCAAGCCGGTTTTTTCTCTCCAGCAATACACCGGTTCCCAGAAGAACGGCTAACACGAACAGAACGGATTCCAACCAATTCCCCATCCGGAAGGCAACACGCAGAAAAAACAACGGTACGCCGGACAGCGGAATCCCGGTAGGCAAAAGCCGGAAGCTCGCCTGCTGCTCCATCCGTGCAGACAGCAACGCCTGAAAGCCGGTGAGCGGCTGCATCCGGATAACCGGCTCGATATACCAAAGCACGGCGCCTACCAGAAGGAGAAACAACCCGATGTCCCTGAGAAACCTGCCCAGACGCGGGCTTTGGATATATCCGATAATCCAGGGAACCACTAAAAGCGCCAGTGAACTGAGTTTGGTGTCCGCGGCACAAGCCGTACAAACGGCTCCAGCACACAGTACCGGTAGCCGTTTCCGGTCCGGAATTCCCCTGCCGAATCCGATAAAAAGCAGGAACATTGCGCCCAGGGAAAAACCGATTTCAAACGGATGCGGCAACGCCAGCCGGAATGTATTTCTGATGATCGGATGGAGCATCAACAGCAGATACATCGTCAATCCCGCAACAGGACGCTTCCGTATAAATGCAACCACAAAGGAAAACAGCAGAATAACCAGAAACCCGACCGTCGCGGTGAAATACCGGAGTGAAACGACGGCGCGTGCGACTTCCGGTGAAAGAATTGCATGGGAGTCGTCCGGAGGGAGATCCGTGGGAAGCCGGAGCGTGGAGAATCGGCTGTATAATTCCCTTGCCTTGGATTCCGGCCAGGTATCAAGCAACACGATGCGCTCCAGATACCAGCCATACACGCGCTTGCCGAAAAACGGCTGGTCAACAATCCGGTATTTGGGATGGCTCCATGGCAGCCGTCCGGGAGCGATGACGAATGCGTCCCTGTTCCCCGAACGCCACTGGCGGTATTGTGAGGAATCCAGCACCCAGGCGATCTCATCCATATGCAGATTCTGGGACGCGATATCCCGGAACCAGAAAATACCCCCGACGGCAACCGCCAGACAAGCGAGGAGGATCCGTATCCATGGCCGGATGCTCCGGAACCGTACCGGCAGCCATGAAAATCCGCTCTTTCCCGTACTTGTGGAATGCATACCCATAACCGCGTTTGGAGGGGCAGGACGATTATTTCCGTTTTTTCGTTCCACGCCGTACCTGTGCCGACTGGTCAAGCAGATCCACGCCGGCAAAAATGTCGGCAAGAGACCGGAGGAACGTCACGATTCCCAATACCACTACCGCATGGTGGGACCCGAACCGGAGATCGGCAATATCCTGGGGAAGCGTTTCCGCCACTTCCAGAAGTCCGAATATGACCAATACCAGTCCGATGACCAGGTCAACAAGAGGATTGCGGATGATCGGACGGATCCATGCAAACATACGCTGATTCCATTTGACCATAGACGGGCACGACATTCAAGAAGGGACCGTATGGTAGTGTGAAACGATCCAGTATCGGATATAATCGGCATATGAATACACTGGAACGGGTGATCGGAATGCTCCCCGCCATCAATGTCATGCTGGAGAAAAAACAGACGGAACTTGCCGATGCGTTCGGGCAGGAAGGAGTATTCCCTCCTGCGGGAGAACCCATGCCGGTAGTCGTGTTTGAAGCAAATCCGGGAAATGCATTCCATCCGTTGGATTCCGGGAATCCGGATTCCTATCCATTCAGCACCCAGCTTCCCGAGGAGACCCTGTTTGGAAAAACGCCCCGGAAATTCATTATCCACCCACAGGTATTCTCCGAGCTCATCCGGGAAGGTGTGGAACGTCTTGAAGAACACCGGACATATGAGCAGGACGACCGGACAAATCTGGGAATCCGTTTTGCGGCCCTCGCATTGGCTATCGACGTGCTGGCAACGGGACTGACCGACAACGAGGACGACGCAGTCCTTCGCGATCGCGTCCTGTCGTATGTCACCGGCGGCATCATCCCGCCACAATCGGGCTCCAACAAAGCTTCGTAATGACCTATAATATTTGACTCCAAATTCGAATTTCCGTATACTACCCGGGCGGTATCAATGAATAGCGCCAATTGTGGCGCCAATCCGTTGTCCTGCAACTGATATTTGCACTCTGACAGATTGCGGTGTAGTGGTTTTTTCGTGGAGAGCATCTCGGGCAACATGGTTACCCGGCATGCTATCCATGAGACAACCATGTAAAAGGAGAAAAAGAGCATGAAGATCGGCAAAATTCTCAAGGCGGATATCAATTGGGTCCAGAACCCATACATCTTCGATATCCCCATCGGATCCCTGGACGTCCTGGACAGGGTTTTCACCGAAGGGGGTTGCGTCTTTCAAGGCTCCATGGACGAATTTGCCAGATACGGCGAACAGATGGGCTACCCCTATTATTTTGTCATCGACTGCATGAGAGAAATGGCCGAGGCAGGCTGGATCACCATCGAGGCGGACGGCGATACGTTCACGCCAACCCAGCTCATGCTGGACCGGTACGGCTAACCAACACTCCTCCTTCACCGCAATTCAATCCTGTTAAGATGTGCAAAAACCTGAAGACGACCCGATACGGGAAAAGAACACGTTGTGATAGCCAACGCGCGTGGGTGTTCCACGGTTTTCTTTTCCCCCATCGTCTTCAGGTTTTTTGTGGCAGATTCTCCCTTATGAATTTCAGATTTTTTTCAGGAACAGTGCCTATACTGACACATGAAAGGAGGCATTGCCTGTATGTGGATGACACATGGATACCGGTATTGGGGATTCCCGGGATTGGATCTGTTCGGAATCGTCCTGTTCGTCTTTTTCGTTATGGTGTGTATCTGGATGATCAAAAGCGTCATCGAACCGCACGACGACTCCACGGAAATGGATGAACCCACCGGGCGTGAAGAAACCGCTCTGGAACTCCTGAAAAAACGCTATGCCAAAGGGGAATTGACCAAGCGGCAGTTCATGGAAATGAAAAAGGATATCCTGGAGTAACGAAACATCCGGGCTTAACGAAGTAGCGTTACCGGATCATGATTCTTGGATATCTTCCGTATGTTCGCGTGAACCAAACAGGACGGTTTTGCTCATAGCCCCGGACCGCAAGTCATGCGAAAGCCATACGCCGGTCTGCTCATCTGGCTGTACCGGTGACTCATGGGACGCCGGTTCCGGAGATAATCGCGGAGGCCAGCAAACACCGATCCTAGGGTATCCTCCACTGAAAAGGTTTCCTGAAGTTTCGCGGTAACTCATAGAATAAGAGATGCCTACCTTTATCTATACAGAATAGGCTACTTTTTCGTCAAGGAGTAGGGTTGATTTTCGTAGGATCCGTCCCGGTAGAGGGATATATTCTTAAGCCCTTTCTGGTGGGCAAGGAGAAACGTATCAAAAACATCCGAGACAGTGGCCGTCTTGGGCAAATTCACGGTTTTGGATGCCGTTTCATCGATGACTCCGTCTTTACCCGCCAATGCAGCTACCATAGCGATGTGATCCGAAGGCGACAGTTCGGTGGCAGTCCTGAGAACCAGTTTTGCTTGTTCGGACAGTGGCGTGTCCCGGAATGTTCCGTCATTGGCAACCTGACGCAGCAGCGATCTAATATTCCCGTGATATTGCTGCTGTACATATGTTCTGACCGGAAGAGAGAAATCCTTCTCCCTGGCGGGATATCCAAACAGGGGTTCTATCCCGAAACTACAATCCATGAGTAGTGAGACGCGTGCGGCGGGCGGCTGGGTGACGGTCAGGATATTCCGCAATAGCCCCGTTGATTTGATCCTGTCACTGAGTGCTTCCCAATCCGTCGCGGAAACGGTGGCGGTCGAAACATGATACCGGCGTTTCAGGTAATCACGGTAATACGCATTGTGATCCCGATCCCGCATAGCGCCGCATGGACCGCGGTCCACGGCAAGTGCAACGGACGCTTCCTTGGAAACGAAATTGATGAAGGACACGATATCACGGACAAGCGCAAGAGACCGGTTAGATCCGTAGGGTATTCCGTAAAACAATAATGTGTCAGCGATTCCTGAAACGGCGATACCGATTTTCCGTTTTAGTTTGGCCACATGCATACTGGTTTGGGATGGATATCGCGTTATGCCGTATTCAACGGCATTGTCCAATGCACGGACAATGACGCGTACGATACGATCCAATCGGGAATAATCGATGCCTCCGGGGGCACAGAATTTGGATATATTTATATAGATAAATTGACATGTTTCCCCTTTTGACAATCCCATTTCGGCACACGGCGGAGCGGAAATATACGGAAGCATATCTGCCACCGGATTATCACGATTCATTCGTTCCAAATTGATAATACTCGGATCGCCGATTACCCACGTGCTTTCGGCTATCGCCTGCAGAAGATCCCGCGCACGCTCCTTCGTGCCGTCGGACAATGGAAACGTCTCATCCCTGATAGCCGCTTCCATAAATGCATCGGTCACGACCACCGAACAGTTGAAATGCGGCAATGCCCGGGTTTTTTTCAATGCTATGAATTGGCGGATTGCCGGATGTGATATGTGGAGGTTTGCCATATTCCCGATATACCGGTCATACCCGCCTTCTTTTGTTTCCTTTACCGCCATGTCGTTGAGCCACAATAGGAGTTCAACCGGATTTTCATATGGCGTGAGATCAAATCCCGAACCCATATTCTGTCGGTAGTAGGCCTTGATGATCGATTCTGATTCCCCTTTTTTGCGAAGATCAGCAGGAATAATGGCACAGGAGGAAAGCGCTGCGTGTTCGTATCCGGGGCGACCCGCATTGGTAAGTGTAGGAGTGCCGGGAGTAAACCATTTATCCGCCATCGCCTGTGCAAATTCTCCTGCCGCGCGGCGTGTTTGTGCTTCCGGTATTCCCATGTCGGTCTCGACGGAAAACAACGTGTCCACAACCCGTTCAAACATATGCTGTGGCTCCTCTCCCGGAGCGATAATGTTGCCTTTAATCAGGACGCTCATTGCCGTGGGACTGGGGATGTAGCGGATACCGGAATCGATGAGCTTCATAGCATTTGAATAGGCGGTGATGTTCGAGTAAAATTATACACCTAATCGGCCTATGGAACGAAATGACGGTCTATTCCAAATACTATGACCAGACAGGAAGCGGTAGGAATCTCCAACATCCCTCCGGAGGTGCAGCATATCCTCGCAACGGATCCGTTCATTCTTTCGCTTCGAGCAATTGATTCTATCACTCCTGTTTCCGGCGGCGTGGCTCATCATGTCTACCGCATAACGGACCGGGGGGTAGACTATTATCTGAAAATTCGGGGAGACCGGTTTGCTTCCATACCATCGATCGCATGCGACCCGAACGACATAAATCATGAATTCCGCGCCCTTACCC
>CAYTIP010000028.1:0-7906 GCA_964437805.1 uncultured Gammaproteobacteria bacterium
CGGTGTTGCACATAAACAGGGCAAGCATGAGTCCGACGACAACAACGCCGCCCAGGAATCCTCCGAGCGCTTCCGCTCCGAGAAGTGATGCTGCCAGTGGCGCGCCGACGACGATGGCGGCAGGAATTACCAGTTCCCGTTGTGCTGCAAGCGTCACGATTTCGACAGCCCGTGCGTAATTAGGAAGCTGTTTCCCCTGCATGATGCCCTTGATTTCGCGGAATTGGCGGCGGACCTCCTCAACGACATCAAATGCCGCCCGTCCCACCGATCCGATAAGGCGTGAACTGAACAGGAACGGCAGTGCTCCTCCCAGGAGGATGCCGACGAACACTTTCGGACTTGCCATATCAATCTTTGTGAGTCCTGTTGCTTCGAAATAGGTTGCAAACAGGGAGCTGGCGGCAACAGCAGCCGATCCGACGGCAAATCCCTTTGTGAGGGCCTTGGTCGTGTTCCCAACCGCGTCCAATCCACCGGTCACGACCGGTGCTTTCCCTTTAAGTCCGGCCATTTCGACCATGCCCTGGGCGTTATCCGCAATCGGGCCGAACGTATCCAATGCCATGATAATACCCGTGGTTGCGAGCATTCCCATACCGACCAGTGATATGCCATAGAAGCCCAGGATCGTATACCCGGCCATGATGGCTCCCGCGACGATCAACACCGAATAGAATGTCGATTCCATGCCGTATGAGAGACCCGAAATCAGGTTGGTACCTGCACCGGTTTTGCTGGCGGTTGCGATACCCACGATCGGTTTCTCTCCCGGGCCGGTATAGAATTTTGTGATGTACAGGAGGGCAAGCATCGCAACGATTCCCGCGATAGCCGCGTACCCCGCACGTGCATCCTGCAGAAGGAACATCGCCAATCCGAAGAAAATGATCACCGAGGCGATAGCCGAAACGATGAATCCCCGGATAAGCGGTTTGATCGCATCTTCCTTCTCGCTTCGTGCCTTCACGAAGAAGGTTCCCAGGATGGAGGCCAGGATGGATCCGGACCGTGCAAGCAGTGGAAATACCACGCCCTTGAGTCCGAACATCGCGCCTCCAAGCACCATGGCGGCGATGATCGTGAGTGCGTAGGATTCGAATACGTCTGCTGCCATGCCCGCACAGTCCCCGACGTTGTCCCCGACGTTGTCGGCAATCGTAGCTGGATTGCGTTTGTCGTCCTCGGGAATCCCCTTTTCGACTTTCCCGACCAGATCGGCTCCCACATCGGCCGCTTTGGTGAAGATTCCGCCTCCGACGCGCATGAACAGCGCGATGAGCGCAGCACCGAATCCGTATCCGGTGAGTACTGTGGTGGCTTCACGCGCCACGACTTCGGATCCCTGGGAGGCAAACGTGAAGTATGCCCACATATATATAATGGAAATGCCCAACAGACCCAGTCCGACGACGAGCATGCCGTTGACCGTTCCGGCTCCGAAGGAGACCTTGAGTGCGGGATTGAGTCCTTTGAGCGCCGCGTTTGCCGTACGGACATTGGCTTTCACCGCAACCCACATGCCTACGTAGCCGATGATAGCGGAAAAGACTGCTCCCAGGAGAAATGTCGACGCAGTGCCCACACCAAGCGTAAGTGCCAGGACAACAGCAAGAATGACGGTGAAGGGAAGAATAACCTTAAACTGCCGGGCCAGGTAGGCCATGGCTCCGTCGGAAACCGCTTTTGCGATGGATTTGAGTTCCGCGTTGCCTTCGGGTTGGGCAAGGACATCCTTGATCCGGTATATACCGTATCCCAGTGCCAAAAGGGATGTAATGGGAGCAATAAACAGTGCAATCAATTGAATGTCCATACAAACTCCTCCTTAATAAATTCTTTCTGGCAGTGTTTCGATTATACGTACAATACGGTCAAAATTCAAAGCCATACGAGATGCGCTCCGCTTAGATATCCAAGGTCGCCGATTTTGCATGTGTCTGGATGAAGCGCTTCCGGGCAAGTACTTCTTCTCCCATGAGCGTCGTGAACACCTGATCCGTGTTGGCGATATCCTCCACATGAACCTGACGGATCACCCTGTTCTCTGGATTCATGGTTGTTTCCCATAATTGCTCGGGATTCATTTCTCCCAGACCCTTATACCGCTGGATATTCGGCGTTCCCTTGATTTCCGTCTTGCGGTCCTTGAGGATCGCGTCCCGTTCCTCGTCCGAGTAGGCATACCAGACATTTTTTCCTGAGCTGATTTTGTACAGCGGCGGCTGGGCGATGTACAGGTGGCCGTGTTCGATGACATAGGGAACATGACGGTAAAAGAACGTCAGGAGGAGTGTCATGATATGCTCTCCGTCTACATCCGCATCCGTCATGATGATGATCCGGTGGTAGCGGAGTTTTTCCGGGTGGAGATTGTCTGCAATACCCATACCCAATGCAATGACCAGTGCTTTCAGTTCCTCGAATTCGATAATCCGGTCCAGGCGGGCCCGCTCCGTGTTGAGTACTTTCCCACGCAAGGGAAGAATTGCCTGGAATTTGCGGTCCCTCCCCTGTTTCGCGCTTCCTCCTGCGGAATCGCCCTCCACGATGAACAATTCGGACTGGGATGCATCCTTGCTCTGGCAGTCGGCGAGCTTTCCGGGAAGGGACGCTCCTTCTAGTGCGCCTTTCCGTATAATCGCATCCTTGGCCGCTTTGGCTGCAAGGCGGGCTTTGGATGCCAGATAAACCTTCTCCAGGATGGATTTGGCATCGGATGGGTTTTCCTCAAAAAACGTATCCAGCCCTTCCTTGACGGCACTTTGGACAAACGGCTGGACATCCGCGTTGCCGAGTTTCCCTTTGGTCTGGCCCTCAAACTGCAGATTCTGCGAGGGCATTTTCATATAGACAACGGCAGTCAGGCCTTCGCGCGTATCTTCCCCGATGATGCTGTCGTCGCCGTTTTTGTTGGCACCGATTTTCTTGGCATAGTCGTTGATGGCACGCGTGAGTGCCATACGGAATCCGGTAAGATGCGTTCCGCCCTCGGGTGTGGGGATGACGTTCACATAGGATTCGACGGTTTCGGAGAACGAGTCGGTGTACTGGATGGCGATTTCGACGGTCTGTTCGCCGTCTGAGGAATTTTTCGTGATGAAGATCGGCGTGTGCAGGGTTTCCTTGTTGCGGTTAAGCGCTTTCACGAGCGAGAGGATTCCCCCTTCGAAATAGTAGTGCGCCTGTTCCCCGCTGCGCTTGTCGGTGAGATGGAACGCCAGTTTGGCGACCAGGTATGCGCGGTCACGAACCTGCTTCTTCACGGTTTCGAAATTCAGATCAGTCCCTTCCTTGAAGATTTCCGGATCGGGGGTGAATGAGACCTGGGTGCCGGTGGTCGTAGTTTTCCCGACGACTTTCACCGGGCCCTGGGGGACGCCCCGCTTGTAGGTCTGTTCATGGATTTTCCCGTCGCGGTATACCTGTACCGTGAGGGACGTGGATAACGCGTTGACGACTGAAGCGCCGACACCGTGGAGACCGCCGGACACCTTATATGCCTTCCCTTCGAATTTCCCTCCGGCATGGAGTTTGGTCATGACCAGTTCAAGGGCCGACGTTTTGTATTTACTTACCGTGTCTACCGGAATACCGCGTCCGTCGTCCGTGACCGTCGCACTCCCGTCCGTATCCAGCGTGATCCAGACGTTTTTGGCAAATCCGGCCAGTGCTTCATCGATACAGTTGTCGATAATTTCGTTGAGACAGTGGTGGACACCGGCAAGGGAGGTAGTTCCGATGTACATTGCCGGCCGCTTCCTGACCGGTTCAAGTCCTTCAAGGACGACGATTTGTTCACCCGTGTATGACGTTGTTGCCATGGAATTGGTTGATTATCCGCTTCAAAAAGTGGCGATTGCGCCCGTTTCCTGAAGGGAGATATCGATGGTCCGCAGTCTACTTGTTGTTCTCCTCCGTTTAAGAAAAAAAGGAGCTACCCTAAGGAGCCCGTCAAAAATCATTGTACACCACAGGATACCCCTTGTCCAGAAATATTTTGAAGAAAAATGCATCCATAACCATGAGCGGCGATGTGTTGCTGCGAAGATGTGTGAGGGCGCGGAATCCGGCACGGATCGCACGCATGGCATTCCGGGTGTCGGTAGTCTTCGGGGACGATATGGTGCGGTGCAGCTGGAACAGGTAGGTTCGAAGAAACCGCACGGCATCCTCTTTTTTGGAAAATCGCGTGCTGACCATATTGATGATACCGCCGATTTGCATTTGTTCGCATTCCTTGAGTGCTGCTTGGACATCGGATTCCTCCTGGGCCGTGGGTGTGTCCAGTCCCACGATCGCGATGTGTTCGCACCGCGAAAGGATGGTAGGAAGGAATGTGTCCTTGCTGTCGGATTCCAGGATGATCCGGGATTTTCCCGGCGGTTCCTCCAGTGTTTTGAGTAGCGTTTGTTGCGCTTCTGCCGTAAGCGCATGCGCCTGGCTGATGATGCCAACCCTGCCTTTGCCATTGGGCGCAATATGCAGGATCCCCGTGAATTCCAGGACGTCCTTAACGCCGATGGAGTGTTTCCCTTCGGCTATCGAAAGTGTGACGACATCCGAATGGCTGATCTGCCAGGAATCGCACAGGGACCGGATGTGTGTTAATCGAATTTGTCCGGAGCCGCCGGTAATAATGTATGCATGCATAGAATGTCTCGGGAAATCATCTTGCAATATATCATAAAACCCTGAATAATAGATTTGTGACAGCCGTGATCGGTTGTCGATGTGTGCTTTCGGAATATGGCCATTACTGCCCAACAACTACTGGAAACCCTGGTCGAATTGGGAAGCATTCCCAAGGATGTTGCCGATACGGTTCTCACAGAATCGCTCAATACCGGGGAGGAACCCGAAACTATATTGTTGCGGAAGCGTATTGCCGGCGAAGAACAGATCGCGCGCGCACGGGCAAAACTGTTCGATATCCCGTTTGTTTCCCTCACCACCCAGGCATTTTCTCCGGATGTCGTCAATCTCATCCCGGAATCCGTTGCCCGGAAGTATACCCTGCTCCCCTTTCAGTTTGACGCCAAACAGAACATCATTTCGGTGGCTATGGTCGACGCGCTGGATTTCCAGATAATCGATTTCCTTGAGAAGAAGACGGGGAAATCCGTGAAACCCTACATGGCCATGAAGGAGGAGATTCTTTCGGCGATCAACAACGCCTACAGCCAGAACATCGGCGCGGACGTGTCCGCCGCACTCAAGGAAACCGCAGCCGGCGAGGTGAAAACCTACGAAGCGGGTCATCTGGGGGAAGTGATCCGCGAAGCGCCTATTGCCCAGATCGTTTCAGCGATCCTTGAGCAGGCCATGAAGCTGCGGGCATCCGATATCCATATCGAGCCGCAGGAGGCGGATACGCGTGTGCGGTATCGAGTTGATGGGGTTCTCCAGGAACGCCTGCTTCTCCCCAACCGGCTTCACGACGCGGTTGTCTCCCGTATCAAAATTCTTGGCGACATGAAAATCGACGAGCGTCGCATCCCCCAGGACGGGCGCTTCAACTTCAAGATGGGTGGTTCGGAGGTTGATTTGCGCGTATCTTCCCTGCCCACGGTCCACGGCGAAAAAATCGTCATGCGTCTTCTCAAGAAATCCGGCGGGGTTCCGACATTACCGGAACTGGGTTTGCGGAGTCTGGGGCTCAAAAATCTGGAGAATAACATTCTCAGGCCACATGGCATTATCCTGGTTACGGGACCGACCGGTTCAGGGAAAACGACCACACTCTATTCGGTGCTCACCAAACTGAACAACGCCCGGGTCAATATTGTGACACTGGAGGATCCGGTCGAGTATCAGATCGGCGGTGTGAACCAAGTGCAGATCAACCCTGCCGCCGGATTAACCTTTTCGACCGGACTGCGTTCCTTCCTCCGGCAGGATCCCAACATTATCCTGGTCGGAGAAATCCGCGACCGGGAAACGACCGAACTAGCTATTCAGGCCGCACTTACGGGCCATTTGGTATTCTCGACTCTTCATACCAACAACGCTGCCGGCGCAATCCCGCGGTTGATCGATCTGGGTGCCGAACCGTTTTTGGTCGTTTCGGCGCTTAATGCAATCGTCGGTCAGCGGATCGCGCGGAAAATCTGCCCGACGTGCAAGGAGGAATACAAACCCGACGATGCGGTCGTTGCCAACGTCCGTACCGTTCTTGGTCCGCTCCTTCCGGAAGGAAAGGATGTCGTCCTGTATCGGGGGAAAGGAACAGTCAACGACGTTCCCTGCTCCTCATGCCAGGGGTCCGGATATTTGGGGCGGATCGGCATTTTCGAAGTATTCACCATGTCCGACGCGATCAGCAAACTGACGCTTGCGCGTGCTCCCATGAAGGATATCGAGGATGCGGCGCGGAAGGAAGGCATGATCACCCTCAAGCAGGACGGCTATCTCAAATCCTTGGAAGGGACGACGTCCATCGAGGAAGTATTGCGGGTGGCCGAGGATTGACGAAAGGATATTCTTTATGACAATGCAGGAACTGCTTACGGAAACAGCACGACTGGATGCGTCGGATTTGCATATCGTTGCCGGATTTCCGCCGACACTTCGCGTTACCGATAAACTGCACCCTGTGTCCGGAACGTCAATCCTGACTCCTCCCCAAACGGAGGAACTGCTATTGAGCATTTGCAGCAACCAGCAGAAGGAACTGTTTCTGGCCAACAAGGAACTGGACTTTTCGGTCAGTACGCCAAACGGCAGATTCCGCGTAAACCTGTACCACCAGAAGGGAACAATGGCGGGTGCGTTCCGTCTTATCCCGACCAGGATCCGCAGTATCGAATCCCTGGGACTGCCGCCGGTCCTGTACGAATTCACCAAATTGCGCCAGGGTTTTGTGCTGGTTACGGGTCCTACCGGAGAGGGTAAATCGACGACCCTTGCCGCGATGATCCAGCATATCAATGAAACCCGTGGTCTGCATGTCATTACGATCGAGGACCCCATTGAATACGTCTATCCGCCGGGACTGTCCCTCATTTCCCAGCGGGAAATGCATGAGGATTCCCATTCCTGGGCCATTGCCCTGAGAAGCGTGCTCCGGGAGGACCCCGATGTCGTATTGGTCGGAGAAATGCGCGATTACGAAACGATTGCCGCTGCCCTGACGATCGCCGAAACCGGTCATTTGGTGTTTGCGACCCTCCACACGAATTCCGCTTCCCAGACCATCGACCGTATTATCGATGTATTCCCGGAAGGCCAGCAGCAGCAGGTCCGGTTCCAGCTGGCAAATACGCTGGAAGGAGTCGTATCACAGCGTCTCGTCCCCGCCCTGTCGGGCGGACGCCTGGCCATCTGCGAGGTCATGACGGGGATTCCTGCCGTCCGTTCCATCATCCGTGACGGGAAAACGAACCAGCTGGACAATGTGATCCTCACCTCCAGCGAATTCAGCATGATTTCCCTGGAAATGTCCCTGGCAAAAGCCGTGACCGAAGGGAAAATTACCGTGGAGACCGCTTCCTCCTACGCCATCCGGCCGGAGGATCTGGGAAAAATGATCAAGCGGATATAACCCGATCGACGAAACCTTTTTATGTCATTTTTCGCCTACAAGGCTTTCACCGCAGACGGCAAGGAAACGCGGGGCGTTGTGGAAGCTCCCGATCAGGACCATGCAGTGAAACTGCTCAAGGAGAAGCAGCTCATCGTTGCATCCCTTGCAGTGACGGGAGAATCCCCGTTTGCGGGCATTCTCAGCAGGTTCCAGCGGGTAGGATTTTCGGACATCGTGAACTTTACACGACAGCTGTCCACGATGATCACAGCGGGCCTTTCTCTTCCGCAGGCGCTTACGATTCTCCGGGAACAGACGACCAATGCAGAATTTGCCAAAGTGATTCTGGATATCGAACACCAGATCGTGGGCGGCGGCAAC
>CAYTIP010000029.1:0-7662 GCA_964437805.1 uncultured Gammaproteobacteria bacterium
TCGCTCACCTGTCCCGGATCGACCAATACGCGCAGCTCGCGGCCCGCCTGGAATGCAAACGATTCCTTCACACCTCCGTGGGACTTGGCGATCTCCTCCAGACTCTTGAGCCGCTTGACGTATTCGTCGTAGTTCTCATACCGTGCTCCCGGTCTTCCACCGGAAATAGCGTCGGAGATGTACGTGATTACCGATTCTACCGAGCTGAACGGTGTGTCTTCATGATGCTGTGCGACACAGTCGATCACCCGCTGGGGCAACCCGTATTTCTTCAGGAATTCGACACCCAGCTCGACATGACTGCCTTCCTTCTCGGTAATCACCTTCCCGATATCATGGAGTAGACACCCAAGCCGCACGACATTGGCGTCCGCGCCGACTTCCTTTGCGATGGCAATACCGATTTTCGTTTCCTCCATCGTATGGGCGATCATGTTCTGCCCATAGGAAAACCGGTACTTGAACCGTCCCAGGAGTGCAACGATTGGTGACGGGAGATTGTACACGCCAACCGCGTGGCAGAGCTTCTGCCCTTCCTCAAACATAATGCGGTCGATCTCTTTCCGTACTTCCGCAACAACATCTTCGATCCTTCCCGGTTGTACGCGGCCGTCCTTAAGCAGGCGTTCCATGACGACCCGAGCAACTTCCCGGCGTACGGGATCAAAGCACGAAAGACGGATTACTCCTTCTTCGTCCAGATCAACGTCCACTCCGGTCGCCGTTTCAAACGCGCGGATATTTCTGCCTTCTTTTCCGATGATCCTGCCCTTCATATCCTCATCGCTGATTTTGATGGTGGATACCGTGTATTCGGCAACGTAATCAATCGCACCATGGCGCATCGCGTCCACGAGGATTTCCCGGGATTTGACTTCCGCCTCTTCCTTGGCCGTGATTTCCGCTTCCTTGAGAAGCCGGGCGACGGTTTCTGCCTCTTTCTCCTTGATCTCACGGAAGACCAACTCCTTGGCTTCATCCGTACTCATCCGTGCGAGCTGCTCGAGCTTCTCAGTCCAACTCCGTTTCAGTTTCTCGATTTCATCGGATTCCGTCTCAAGCCGCCGTTCCTTTTCGGCAAGCAGCCGTTCACGCTCGGAATTTGCACCATCCCGGCGGTCCAAGCCTTCCATTTTCCGTCTGATTTCCTCTTCTGCTTCCCGCTTCAGCCGGAATGCTTCTTCCTTGGCATCAAACAGCACTTCCTTGGCCCGCGCCTGCGCCATTGCCAACTGCGCTTCCGCCTCCATCCTTGCCTTGTCCAATTGGATAGGCTTCTGCTCCTTGGGTGCCTGGGGAGTCTGCTGGGGATTCTGGTGCTTTGCCTCTGCTTTCTGTTTTTCCGGTTTTTCCTGCTTTTCGTGCTTCTCCGGCTTTTCGCGTTGTACGGGTTTGCGTGTTTTCACGAGTCCCGATAGTGTTTTGAGTACATCCAACATACGTTCCTCCTCTATAGATGAATACTACCTTTGCTGTGCGTCAGAAATGGAAGACAAGCGGAATAACCCCGGTTATGCCGAGGCGCGTGTAGGAGCTTGATTGCTTACGTTCGGATTGGTATTTCCTACAAACATAGTAATATTCCGGATTGCTTCACATACAAACGGCGGAACCTGTCCCCGTTTCTCTCCTATTGTAGCCCTTTGGGGTCCAGTTCGTCAATGACACCCCCGATGATGCCCTGGTCAAACCCGCGCCTGGCAAGGAAGGCATAGAGCTTGTTCCTGCGCTCTTTCCGTTCATACCCCGTGAGGCTGCGCAGGCGCTTCCTGGCGGCCTGGATTGCCAGTTCCCGCTCGTTCACCCCCTGATCGGCCGACAGGGCCGCAAACGCCAGGGTAATGGCCGTATCCGGGACCCCCTTCTGCCGGAGGGCCATGGCAAGCACGCGCTTGCCTTTTGGCCGGAACGTGTTGGAGGATTCGATGTATGCCCGGGCAAATGCCACATCATCCACGTACCCCAACTCCGCCAGCCGTTCCATCACCCGGGTGCCGACCGACTCGTCGATCCTGGTTTTCTGGATCCGTTTGGAAATATACGTGCGGAGTTCCTGTTCACTGCGTGGCCGGATGGCGATAAACGAAAGACACCGTGCAATCAGGAGCTGGTAGTCGTCATCTTGCATGGACCGCTATTCTTCCTCTTCCGTTCCGAGGGCAACCTTGGTCTGCGCGTGACCGGAATGGATGATTTTCCAGACGGCATCGCTAATCTCCTTGGCTACCTTGGGCGTTTCCTTGAGATATTGCTTGGCCGCTTCCTTGCCCTGTCCGATAATCTGCGTTCCGTGTTTGATGAACGCGCCGGATTTCGTGAGGACGTTGTACTCAAGGGCAACATCCAGAAGCCCGCCCTCTTTGGAAACACCGTCATGCATGACATCGAATTCCGCAATCCTGAAGGGCGGTGCAACTTTATTCTTCACGACCCGCACCCGGTGCCTGCCGCCGATTACCCGGTCTCCGTCCTTGAGGGATTCGATCTTCCTGCTGTCCATGCGGACGCTGGCATAGAACTTGAGTGCCATGCCTCCGGGCGTGGTTTCCGGATTCCCGAACATCACCCCGATTTTCTGGCGCAGCTGGTTGGTGAATACGACAACCGCTTTGGATTTTGAGATAACGGCGGTAAGCTTGCGCAATGCCTGGGACATGAGCCGGGCCTGTACGCCCATGACACTGTCGCCCATATCGCCTTCAAGTTCCGCACGCGGCACGAGCGCTGCAACCGAATCGACGATTATGACATCGACGCCTCCGCTTCTGATCAGCGTTTCCGTGATCTCCAGAGCCTGCTCTCCGGTATCGGGCTGGGATATGAGCAGATCATCAAGATTGACGCCCAGCGTCTGTGCCCACTGCGGATCAAGCGCGTGCTCCACGTCGATGAATGCAGCCGCTCCGCCGTTCTTCTGTGCTTCTGCAATGAGTGAAAGACAGACAGTTGTTTTTCCCGATGCTTCCGGGCCGTAGATTTCGATAACCCTTCCCCGCGGGACACCGCCCGTTCCCAGTGCCAGATCCAAGGGGAGAATACCGGTCGAAATCACGTCGATGGCGAATTTTCCGCTTGCCTGTTCACCGAAGCGCATGATGGAACCTTTGCCGTATTGTTTCTCGATCTGATCCATCGCGAGCCGGATTGCCTGAAGTTTTGCGTCAGCCTGGGCCATATCTCTCCAATCTGTTGTGGGCAGGACGTTTGTGAAGTTGTATCCCATTTTTACACAAAGAATGGTAGAATACAATAGTAATTCGGGGTGTGGCGCAATTGGCAGCGCGCACGCATGGGGTGCGTGAGGTTCGCGGTTCAAATCCGCGCACCCCGACTAATCCAGACAGCGGCAAGTCCTCCTCCGTAATCCACCCGCTTCTCCCCAATCAAACAGTCTGTTTATCCGCATCAAAAATATCTTCTTTAACCGGTGAAAGAACAACAATGAAAAGCGGCAGCAAACCCACGAAAAGAAGTGCAAGCGGTAACGACCGGAACGCGAGGAATCCGACTATCGGATTCAGGATCGCCTGGACAAACCGCCGCAACATGGAGATCGCCGACAAGACCGTAGCACGCTGATTTGTGGGGATGTGTCTGTTCATATACGACGCCATCAGTTCGATTCTCGTCATCCCGAATCCGCCGCTTATGATAATGAACAATCCCACGGTGTAGATATTCGGGAAAACCGCTACGAGAAAAAACGGCGCCGCGACGGCAAGTGCGGTTATCCGAAAATACCGTTTCCCCGATCCAAGCCAGGATTCCATCCTGGTAAACGCCGCGGTAACAAACAGTTCGGCTCCGGTCAACAGAACGTGTCCCAATCCGAATAGCAGCAGTGGAATATGCAGTGATTGCAGGAGGGGTTGATACAACCAAATGACAAAATATCCTGCAGCGGCAACGATGACCGCATCCAATGCCATACGCCGCAGTATCCGGTGGTGAAGGAAAAACAGAAAACCGCTGCGGATTACCACAAGATACCGTGCCGATTCCGTCACAGACTGGTGCTTTGACGGTTCTTCCAGCGTGAACGCAATGCACCCTGCGATGCCGTATGGTAGAGCCGAAACCAGCATGGGTGCGTTCACGCCAAATACGGCTGCGATCGCACTCCCCAGCAATGCCGACACCATAATGCCGATTAGGGTAAACGTATGTGCCCGGGCGAATATGCTCTTACTTTCCTTCTCCCTGCCTGCATCGACGAGCGTGTCATACAGAAGTGCCTGATCGGCACCCGAAGTGAATGCGGCTCCGACGGCAAACAGAAACTCCGAAACCAGAAAGGCCGTAAAATGCGGGATACTCCCATACAGCAACGCAGCTGCGGCCGTTACGATCCCTCCGAATGCAAGAGAATATTTCCTTCCGAAATAATCCGCGACGGCGCCTGTCGGAACTTCCAGGAAGAATATGCAAAGCGTAAACCACGATTGCAGAAGCTGTACCTGAAACAGCGTGATGCCGCCCCAATCCGTAAAAAACGGAACGAGCACGGCAGAAAAGAACGCCAACTGGCGCAGGAAGTTATGCAGATAGAACATCCGCACCATGCGGTTCACTTGACCGGAATACCGAGTTTCTTTCATATGACCACCTACAAAAAAACCAGCCCTTTGCTGGCTGGAAACCGAAAAAGTCGAACGATCGCCTTATCCGGATCCCAGCACATGACCTGCGTTGGGAACGCAAGTGGGGGCTGAATCCATGATAAGACGATATTTCATACCACCATAGTATATCACGGGAACTCAATGGAGGAAGGGAAAGCTGTGAAACTACTTCTCGGGCTTACCGCTTCGGGGATTGCTTCTGGCGTCGTGCTTTTCCGCCGGTATTGGGCTTCCTGCGCTGCCGGATACGGGAATCCCGTGTCAGGAATCCGCGCTTCTTGAGGATCGGACGGAACTTTTCCTTGTCTACTTTTTCAAGTGCACGGGAAACGGCATGGATAAACGCTTCCAGCTGACTGTGCAGTCCGCCGCCCGCGATCTTCCCGCTGACGACAAACCTGTTCATGGTGTTTGTCGTGCGGAACGGTTCCATATACATTTTTTTCATGATCTCACCGGGGAAATAGGATTCCGAGGGTCTGCCGTTGACGAGCACGTCACCTTTGGCCGTTTCCACTTTCTGGACGGTCATCGAATCGTCTTTGGCCACGTACAGACGCACGCGCGCGGATGAGGATTTTCTCCTGCCGACCGCTTCGTAATACTGGACGGTCACGGACTGTTCCTGTTCTTTTTCTGCTGCCGGTTGTTTGGTTTTTTGCGCTTCTGTTGCCATATCTCTGATCTCCTTTATGCCGTGAATTTGTCCGAATACGGATGGTTGGCGTCCGGATAGATGAACAATCTGGTTACCAGCCGGTCACGCAGTTTGTTGGTGGGCAACATCCCCCATACCGCATGCCTGATGATTTCGGTGGGTTTTTCCTTCCGGATCTGCCAGAGCGCTTTCTGCTTCAGTCCGCCGGGGAATCCCGAGTACGCTCCGTAGAGTTTCTTCGTTTCCTTCTTGCCGGTTGCCTCGACCAATGCGCTGTTGATGACAACGACGAAATCACCGCAATCCAGATGGCGGACGAAGTTGGGCTTGGCTTTTCCGGTCAGCTTCAGGGCGATCTCCGTCGCCGCTTTGCCGATCGTTTTCCCCTTCACATCCACCAGGTGCCACACCCTCTTGATGTCTTTTGCTTTTGTTGCTGGAATGACGGTCTGTTTCATATACTTACTTTTTCGCCGGTTTCTTCGCGGGTTTCTTTTCGGTTTTGCTCTTTACGGGTGCTTCCGCTGGTTTTGCCGGAGCCGCTTCCTTGACGGTCTTGGGTGCCTCTACGACTGCGATCGGTTCGTCGACAAACGAAAGCATAGCCTGTTTGGATGCGTCTTTCCTCAGTACTCCCAATTTCACGATGCGGGTGTACCCGCTCGTACGCTTGGCAAACCGGTCCTTGGCCTGCGCCATCAACATATCCGCGATCTTCCCGTCGATGATGGTTTTCATGATGAGTCTGCGATCGCTGGCCTGTCCTTTTTTGGCGCGGGTAATGAGCTGTTCGATAAGAGGTTGGACAGCCTTGGCTTTCGCCTGGCTCGTCACGATCTTCCCGTGGATTACCATATCCCGCACGAGATTGTAGAACAGCCGCTGCCGTTCATTTTTTGATCGCGATAGTTTCCTGCCGAATACCGAATGGTTCATGGATAGTTCCCGGATTATACCGTCAGCGTAATACCTTTCTCCTTCAATTTCTCCTCGACGATGGAAAGCGACTTTGCTCCGAGATTCTTGATCTTCATGAGATCCGCGTGCTGTGCGCTCAGGAGATTCCCGACCGTCTCGATACCGCCATTGCTCAAGGCATTGACGATCCGGGTCGGAATATCCAATTCCTCGATCCGCATCCGGAGCACTTCCTCGGATACATTGGACGGAACCGGTGAGGATTCATCCGAATGGCTCAAACGCGGTTCATAGATCTGTGTGAAATAGGAAACCAGGATTTTGGAGGCGGATGTCAGTGCCGAAAGCGGCGCGAGCGTTCCGTCTGTCCAGATTTCCATCACGAGTTTGTCAAGATTCGTCATCCGTCCGACGCGGGTCGCTTCGACCTTGTAGTTCACACGGACGATTGGTGAATACAACGCATCCAGGGGGATGACACCGACCTCATGAACCTGTACTTCTTCTGCCGTGACGTAGCCGTATCCCTGCTGGGCAAACAGCTGCATTTCGATTTCCGCTTTTTTGTCCGAAAGCGTACCAAGGACCAACTCGGGATTGACGATCGTCACTCCACCCGGTGTCTGGATGTCGCCTGCAGTAATTTCTCCCGGACCTTTCTTGGAAAGTGTCAGTGTCACCTGTGTTGCATCGGGTACGTTGAGACGGATACGCTTCACATTCAGGAGGAATTCGATGATATCTTCCTTCAGCCCTGCAAGTGTGGAGAACTGGTGTTTGACGCCTTCGATCTTTACCGCGTAGACTGCGGATCCCTGAAGGGAGGTGAGGAGAACCCGGCGGAGGCTGTTCCCGAGGGTCTGACCGTATCCCTGGGTGAGCGGTTCGATGCTGTACCGTCCGTAATCGGCACGCTCACTGTCGGTTTTAATCGTAAATGTAGGTTCAACCATCATATCGGGCTCCTTCCTTAACGTGAATAAAATTCAATAATTAACTGCTCATTAATATCCTCAGTCACATCGGTTCTCTGGGGGATGGCGATCACTTTTCCGACCGGTCCCTTGCGCTCCAACCATGCGGGCAACTGCACGGTTTTTTCCTCAAGCAGTTTCTTCACGCTGGGAATTTCCAAACCTTTCGGATCAAGGGTGACAACCTGGTTTGCGCGTACTTCATAGGACGGGATCGATACGATTTTGCTGTCCACGAGTACATGACGGTGTGAAACCATCTGGCGGGCTGCAGCCCTGGTGGGAGCCAGTCCCATCCGGTAGACGACGTTATCCAGTCTGCGCTCCAGGAACTGGATCAGCTGGTCACCGGTGTTTCCCTTGAATTTCTTGGCTCGTTCGAATATTTTCCGGAACTGCCGCTCAAGCATTCCATACATCCGTTTTACTTTCTGCTTCTCTCGCAGCTGCAGTCCATAATCGGATATCTTCCGCTTCCCGCGTACCCCGT